>JAHDIA010000413.1 GCA_020631035.1 Chitinophagales bacterium
TAACTAATGAAAATGGGTATACTTGGAATCAATGCCTCTAAAGTAGTTTCTTCTGGAGCTTTCATTTCCAAAACCATAATGGTAATAATGATGGCGAGTACTCCATCACTAAAGGCTTCTAAACGTCCACTTTCCATCCTCATTACATTTTAAGTGTAGTAATAGCTCTGTATATTTTTCCTCTGGCATTTTATGAATACTTTATTTTCAATACTTCCAACACAAAGATAACTTTCTATTTTTATTGAAGCAAATGTTTGGGGGCTTCGTCGCTACTGGTTTGCCCGCTATCAGCCATACATGATATGTGCTTCTATCGGGGCTAGCTTATTTCGTTCAGTTTAGTATACTGACTGAACAATTGCTTTTTATTGATGGTTAGATTCTACATTTTCTTACCCCATAATATCAAAGTTAATAAAAAACATCCAACGAAAATACTTGCAATTATTGTTTTGGTATTATTTTTGAATTTCTTTGTATTATCCAAAATGACAGTTGCATAGCCAGAATCATCATCTAAAAAAATATCTAGTTGTTGATAAATAGAATCAATCAAAATGTTGAAATCCTCAATTCTTTCATCAGAGAAGTGTGTTTGTAGTGTATTTGCGTAGTAATATGCATAAACAGTATCATTGGCCATCCAAGTTCTTTTTGTAAAAATTAAGCAGTCATTCTCAATCATTAATGTGTCAGGTGTAAAGTTAATAGTATCACTGCTTGGTATAATTTTATAGAGTATTTCCGTTTCATTAAAATTAGGTGTGAAAATGAAATCTCCCGACTGGTAAGGAATTCTATATTTGAAATCAATTATGTATTTTTGTATAACTGGAATGTCTAATTGAAACTCATCTTGGTAATATCTACAATGTTGGTATTGTTGATATAATACGGCTTGGGGTTTATCTTTAGAGTAAGTGAAATCATATTTATAAAAATCTTCTGAGGTATGACAGAGAAAATTCTTTTCTTGATAGTTCATTAATTGTGAGTTAACTCCCTTTATCCCTCTTGATTTGTATAGGGCAATGAAATCATTTGCACTAGTACCATAAAAATGAATCTTGTTTTCAATTTTGTATATACCTTTATCAAGTGTAGGAACTATGGTAATGTCAAAAGATATTTTGCTGTCTTTTTTGTGTTTAAGTTTTGTTAATTTGTCAGTTCCTGGTATTATACGTAATCCATATCGGAAATCGGATACATTGCTTTGATAAATATCTCCATGTTGTAAATCTTTGGTTAGGTCATATAAGAGTGTATCTTCTTGAACAACAAATTCGATAATTTCGTGGTCAAATATAACAATGTTGTTACTGTTTTTATATCGATCATCTAGGCCACCTAATCTGACTATAACAGGCCAGGCTTTGATGCCTATGGTTTCTAGCATTTTTATTGCCAAGAGTGATTTTGATTTGCAATCTCCGTATTGTTGTTTGATTACAGTTTCTGGTGGCTTAGGTTCTATTAGACCATAATCTAAATATTCGATTTCATCTTGTATGTAATCTAAAATTGTTTTTATCTGATCTGTTTTTTTAGTGACTCCTTGAATGAGTTGTTTGGTGAAATCATGAATGTACGCTGTCGCTTTTATATTTAGTTGATGGTTTTTATAGTTGAGGGCAACTCCTTCTTCCCAAGAACATAAATCTGTAAAATATATTATTTTGTCTGTTTCAAACCAATTGGGAATAGGATTTCTTATTTCTGTAGTTTTTACTGCTGATTTATTGGTATACTCTAATTCCATTATTGTGTATTCACTAGTGGATTTACTGATGAGGTTTGCTTCGAAATTTAGGGCTTTGTAATTAATAGTTTTGTCAGGATGATTTAATAATCTAACAATTGTTTTTCCTATTAAATTTTCAGGATGTACATTGAGGTCCACCATTAAGTAGTTGCCAATGTCGGGTTGAATTCCAGTTCGGCTGTATGTTATTTCAAGTAGATCTCCTACTTTTAGTTTATTGATGAATAGTTGCATCTTTGCATAATCAGAATAAAAATCCCCATCTATTTGTTTTTGTGAATAAATGTATCTGGTATACAGGTTTTCTTGTAAGCTGATTTTTTCTTTGTTGCGGTATATGGTTGCATTGTGTATCTGAATGGTCTCATAATCTGGAGTGAAAGGAATGTTATAATAATCAAAGTTGTTTAAACCCTCAATGGTATTAATATAGAATAAGTGTCTAGAGAATCTTTGAGTTGTAATATTATTGTATTGCATTTCATTGTGTACCAAAACCAAATCAATGTCTTTAGAGTAATTTTTTTCTAGAGTTGGTTTGGGATAAGATTTGACCCAAGTAGGAATAGGCTCTGGACAAATAGGATTTATACTAGGTTGTGAAAAGCTTACTTTGTGAGAAATAAGGCACACTCCCAGTAGAAGTAATAAGTGGTTTCTAAATAGTTTTGGAAACATATTAATAGGCATTGTTGTTAATGTATGTTAGAATTGATGTTGTTTGTTTTTTAATAGTAGAAATGCATTCTTCTATTGTATATATATGCTTACCGCTTTGTTCTTTTTTCAATGATGTTGTTGTTATAATTACTTAAGCCTTCTCTTATAAAGGTCATAAAAACATCAGTCTCCATTGTATAGCCCGTTTTTGCTTGGACAAAGCCATTGTTGTCCAAGATGACAAAATAGGGTTGAATATTTGATTTAAACTTCTCTACTTGTAATTCCAATGCTTTGTTTCCATATGTGCTGATTATTGCTCCATTTTTACTTTGTTGGTCCTCGGGCAATTCAGTTTGGTCATCTACATAAAGTGGGACAAAAATAAACTCTTTTTTCAGCATACTCAATATGGTAGGGTCAGATAAAACCACAGACTCCATTTTTTTTCCATTGACCACTGCCCAGCCACTAAAATAGAGCATTAAAGGTTTTTCTAGATATTTGCTTTCTTTTATCAAAGCGTCATAATCAGAAATAGAAGAGGGTTGAAAAAAAGCTTGTGTTGCATCGTCCAATTTTTCAACTTTATGTATTTGTGGATGGGCTATTGGTTCGTCATCAGTGCTTTGTGCGTTCAAAGTTAATGATAAGAGACAGGCTATTGATAAGAACAAGTTTTTTCTCATTATATCGTATAGCAGTCTGTTTGGTATTTTATTGATGTTTCTTTTCATACTTTTTTCAATTCAAAAATAGTAATTTCGGGTCTTACATTAAACCTGACTTGCCATAAATGCCCCATTTTTTACTAAACAAACTTAAACCCACTACGGAAATCCTCCTTCCAAGTTGCAAAGGCTTCTGTTAATGTATCATCTGTAAATAGTTTGAGATACTCTTTCATATTGGGAGCCAATTGCATTTGCTTAAATGTTGTAAATTGCATCCAACTGATTTTTCCTTCTACTGTTTCCTCTAGCAATTGCCCACTAAAATCATTGGTTTTGTACAAAAAGACAAGCCAGCGTTTATGGTTTGTGGTATTGTACCAATGAATCAATCCTGCATATTTTAGATTTGTTACATCAAGCCCTGTTTCTTCTTTTACTTCTCTAATTGTTGAATCGACTATTCCTTCACCATTGTCAATCTTACCTCCTGGAAAAGTCAAGCCTGTCCACTTGAACCCAACTTTATCCAAAACCAGTACTTCGTCAGATTCTAGATTGTAAATCATACACATATTGAACAATTCTATTTCTGCCATTTTTTATAAAAAACATTTTATGCGAATGCGACTGAATAAAATAAACTAGCCGAAGCGTCGGACCGTCCCGATAGTAGCGAATACCCCGCACCTGTAGAGACCTTGCATGCAAGGTCTAAATCTACAGGGAGGAGTAGCAGCGGATAGCGGGATAACAAGTAGCGACGAAGCCCCCCAACACTTGCTCCTATAAAACAATGATTTAAGCTTTTTATTTTTGTAAAAAATACACCCACAATCGTTCAATCAAAAACAACAAACACACCAGTAACCAAATATAAGGAGAAAAAGAATAAGTATGGGTTTTCGTTTGTACTGTTTTGAGTTTTTTATTTTTTTTAACAATAGGATGTAGTTGTGCCGCTTCCAAAGCTCGTAAATCAGCAGATGCCATTAGACGATTGAGGGTGGTATCTTCCAATAATACATTGGCTAGTTCGTAGGGGAAAGTGTGGGATAAATCGGCATTCTTAAAATTGGTCGAAATGGAATAAATCTGTTGGGCTATTTGTCTGTTGTCCAAAACAGTGCTTTCATTTTGTTCAAGTATGAGTTGTTTGTAAGAAGTGAGAGTGTCTTGTCGTTCGGAGGTAATGAGCCAGTCGGTTTGGGTATTGGATTGCTTTTGTTCCACCATTGCCACACTGCTTAGTTTCTCAATCGCTTGTATGGCTGCTTGGAAATTATTGCTTTCGGGACTGTATTGTTTGAGTTGGTTTGAGTAGTACAAAGTATCTCTAAGAGTATGTATAATTTGCTCGGAAGAAGTGCCATTTTCAAAGCGTAAAATATCCTCCTCTGCAATCAAACTTTTGTTTTTTAAATTTAATTTATTGGATTGGCTATTCGGCACAAATACCCAATTGACATAAAAAGGCAATTGTTTGGGCATCTTGCCAAACTTGCTTTTTTTGTTTTGTCCGATAAAGTGTAAGCTGTCTACGATTTGCTCGGTAAATGCTCGTTTTTTGATGTAGGTCCAATAATCTAAAGGACTCTTGAAATCAATGGTGTCAATGCTTGATTTATTTTCTAGTAATTTTTGAATAAAACCTTTGTTTTCTTCTTTTTCCAATAATTTAGCATCTAAGACCCAAATAGATTGTGTTTTTTTCGTAAATGTTTCAGAATTTTTCCAGAAAGGTTCTGTCAACAAAAAAACAGTTAATGCAATGAGCAAAGCACGCAATAAAAACAAAAATACATCCCGAAATTGAAAACGAATGGATTGTTGTTCCTCGGAGTTTTCGAGCCACTTGGTTGAACCCACCCAAACGACCTTGTTCTCTCGTTTGTGCCAGAGGTGAATGAGCAAGGGAATGAGCAAGGCTAAAAGTCCCCACAAAAATATCGGATGTAATAGGTTCAACTCAATAAATGTTTTCGTTTCTCCAAAAATAAACGAATTTGTTGAAAAAATGCTTTAGAAGTGTCAAGGCTTTCAAAAACAATGCCCTTAGCAGCAAAAAAATGTTTTAAATGTTGTTGTGTTTTTTCTAGTTGTTCCAAATAGTGTTTTTTTTGTTCGGCTGTATTCAATTGTATTTGTTCCCCTGTTTCCAAGTTTTTAAAAATGACCTTTTTATCATAATCAAAATTTAATTCCTGAGCGGTCAATACTTGGAAACACAAGACTTCATTTTGTGCAGTTTTGATTTTAGAAACCCAATCTTTTATCTCTTCTTGTACTTCGTGAAAGTCGCTGATAAAAACAAAGATACTAGGACTGTTAGGGTTAAAAACACTACTTGGTTTGCTCCATTTACCCGAGGCTTTTACATCCAATAAATTTTGAAAAAGACGAGGCAAACCATAACTACTATTGGCTTGTCCTTGTGAATCTGAATTGGACCAATGAAAGTAAATGGCATCATTTTGTTGGTGGACAATATAGGATAGAGCAGCGATAAAATACCGTATATAATCGAGCTTGGTGTAATTGTTATCTTGCACCTTCATAGAAGCAGAAGCGTCGAGTATAAAATGAATGTTTAACTGTTTTTTTTGCTCTGATTCCCGAACATAAAATCGGTCAGAACGGGCGTACATTTTCCAGTCCAATCGTCGAATGTCGTCTCCAGCTTGGTAAGAACGGTACTGACTAAATTCTTGCCCAGCCCCCAT
>JAHDIA010000414.1 GCA_020631035.1 Chitinophagales bacterium
CGAAAGGAGGTTTTTACTTTTTAAACTATTTCTTTCAATAGATATAAACTGTCCCCTCGACCTTGTGGATCGGAGTGGCGTCCCACAGGGCTATGACATGGGTAGGGAGCCACTTGCGGGTTTAGTGGTGTAGTGAACTAGAAAAGAAAAAACTATAGGAAAAGAGATTTATATTTGTTTTGCCATTTTTATTTTGTTAGTGGTAGCTCCGAAAGTTTTGTCGTTACCCAGGTCATAGCTTTCTCCACAAGGTCGAAAGGACGTTTTTTTAACATAAAATATTTAACCTATTTTTCAACATAAAATCAAAAATGAGAAAATTAAAATCATCTACTGGACCCAAAAAAGGTTCCTTGTTAATTGCTGGTGGAGGTTCCATCGGATTCTTTAAAGAATTTATGGAATTGGCAGGTGGCCCAAAAGCAAAGATTGTGGTCATTCCAACCGCCTTGGCTCCTGGAGAATTATCAAATGAGTTCTTGGCCAATTTCAAAAAAAGATTTTTGAATGAAGGATTTAAGAACGTAAAAGTTTTGCATACCAGAAGCAGGAAAGAAGCCAATAGCAAAAAGTTTGTCAAGCCCATTCTCGAAGCCGATGGCGTTTTGTTTAGTGGTGGGCGACAGTGGCGACACGCTGATTCCTATTTAAACACCTTGGCACATAAAGCCTTCAAGGATGTCTTGGATCGGGGAGGAGTGATTTCAGGAGGTTCTGCTGGTGCAAGCATTCAAGGGTCTTATTTGGCTAGGGGGGATTCTCAAGGAAATACCAGCATTATGGGAGATCACGAAGAAGGTTTGGGCTTCTTAAAAAACACTGCCATCGACCAGCATTTGTTGGCGAGAAACAGGCAATTCGATATGTTCGAACTCTTGGAGAAAAAGCCAGAGCTATTGGGTTTGGGCATAGATGAGAATACAGCCATTGTCGTTCAAGGAAATAAGTTTCGGGTAATCGGACAAAGTTATGTCATTGTATATGACGATACTCGATGGTCGATAGAAAACAATGAATATGAGAAACTACCCAAGGGAAGTAAGGAATTTTATTTTTTGAGGGCAGGGCAAGAATACAATTTGAAAAAACAAAAAGTTGTACAATTTAAAGACCGAAGTTTCCTCGACTACTCCAAGAAAAAGCTTTCAAAATACGTTGGTAAATATTTCAATAAGGAATCGAATATGTACTATGAGTTTTCCTTGCAAAAAAAGACCATTTTTCTACAAAAATTATCTTTTCCCAATAAACATATTCTTTTACAAGAATCAGACAAGCGATTTTTTATGAAGGACTCCGATTTCTCTTTGGAATTTGATTTCTCTAAAAAGGGCAAAATAAAGGGCTTCACTTTTTTGCCAAGGAATACTTATTGGAAACGGGAAGTTTAGTAATGGTAAAACAAGAACTTCCCGATTTTGGCGGCGATATTTTCAAACCTACTGCGTCAAAAATGCTCGCCTTAGCGCTGCTAGGACTGCGCTTTTTTCCTTGTATGTCTAAAAATCTCATTGCCAAAAACAATGAACTTATTATTTAACCATTACTTGAGAATGGGGTGGGAAATGTTTCCTAGATTCAAGACATCTTTTTATTTTCAAATGTCCCCTCGACCAAGGTGGAGAGGGCTATGATATGTGTAGGGAGTCACCTTCGGGTTTAGTGGTGTGGTGAATTAGAAACGATAAAAACATTGGAAGGGGATTATTCGCAAATGCGACTGAACAAAATAATCTAGCCCCGATAGAAGCGGATACCCCTGTAGGGGCAATCCCTTGCGGTTGCCCTGGAAGGAGTAGCAGCGGATAGCGGGCAAACAAGTAGCGACGAAGCCCCCAAACCTTTGCTCCAAAAAAAAATAAATTTATTTACTTATCCCCATAATACGACGAATGTTCCAAATACTTTTAAAGCCAAATCCCCAGCGGTTTTCTTTGATTTGGGCTTCTTCCCTTTCCCAAAAATGTAAATCGGTAACGGGAAAAAGGTAGCCAAAATGATAGGAGGTATGCCCTGGTCTTTGGGTGGTCAAGATTGTTTTGTCGTAGGCATATTCTGCTTCTCTTTTTCGGACAATTTGTAGGGCGTCGGCTCGGTATTGTGCCGCCTTTTTTAAATCATCTTGGTGGTCAATTTTGAGAATTTTGTCTAGCTCAGCCATACGTTTGTGGTAGATGGCGGAGAGACAAGCATGACGGTGCTGCGCTCGTAAATGAGTGATGGCTATACCGTCTTTGAGTTCTTCCCAAATGGCTTTTTCTTCTTTTGTTTTTAAATTTAAAACATTGGTTTTTTGAAGCAATGTATTGCCTTCAGTACTAAATTTTTGTAGGGGCAGAATGCCTTCCGTTTTGAGGCTGTCCAATACAAGTGCATCCACCTTACGGAACAAATCTTTGTAGGTCCATCTAGGGCGGGGATGAAATTCTCGGCTAAACATTTTGGGTACTTCGTCTAGGACCGATTGAGCGACCATATAGCGCATCAACTCTTGGTCTTTGAGGTAGGTCGTTTGTAAATTTAATAAATCATTTACTCCTTTGAGCAGGTCTTTGTTTTCAAAAATTAAATCAAAACTATCGAGGGCGTGTGCTGGTGTCCCATAATCCCAAGACCAACGGGCAATGCTCCAATCAATGAGCCAGTAGCCCCATTCCCAGCCAGAAGAAAAAGTGAGGTGCCCAGTGATGCCTTTTTGCTCCATCAACAAAATGTCGTTGAGACGGGCAGAGAGGTAGGGAAGCAGAAACATCGGAACCGAATTGTCGAAGGTGACCCAATAAGCGGATTCAGGGAAATACCAAGTTTCCCTTTGGGGCTGTTCCTTGTCCATTAGGTCAAGCATATGGCGGAGGTTGGCATTGCCATAAACAGGTGCTTTTTCCTCAGCTATTTCGTAGAACATAACGGTATGAATCATCACCCCACGTTCGGCATCTTGGGCTTGGCTTGCGCCGCTATAATTTAAAACAGCTTCTCCCTTTTTGACAACGTGTGCCCGTCCCATTATTTTTACTTGATTTTCGGCTGCCCAGTCTAGGATGACTTTTTTGAGTTTTTCCCTACGCTTGAGATTGCCGCTGGTATATTCGGTGGAGGACAGTTCGATATTGTAAACATCCCAATTCGCTTCTTGAAGGGCATTGAGATTGGCTAAAATTTGTTTTCTTTTGGATTTAAAAGAGGCAGGGGCATTTTGGTACAACATAAAGGCTTTTTGTTGTATCATATGTAGAGAAATGTCCAAGCCCATAATGATGCCTCTTTGGTGGGCATAGTCCACCATTTGTTTGGAGTAGGGAACCCATTTCTTTAAATCAACGCTGTTGAGTAGGTTGAATTCAAAATAGTTTTGTCCATTGCGAGCCAGCCAGTCGATGTATTCGTGGACCATTTCAATGCCATTCGGAAAGTTGTGGTCGAGTAGGGCTTCGGTGAGTTCGATGGGGTGCATGGTGTGGAGATGGAAACCCCGTTTTAGAAAGCGTTCTTTGCCTTCCCAAGTCCAGTTGTCGCTTATGGGGAATTCCGTCCAAGTGGGAACAATGGTTTTACGGGGATGGTAAAAACGAAACCCCAATTGTTCTTGTAGAAGGGCGTAAAGTGCGGCGGCAGTTCCTGCGTAGGAAGTAGTATTTAAATTTAAATGGACTTGTTCGTTTTTAGTTTGGCTCTCCCATTTGAAATTACTGCTAGGATAGTAAAAATGAGGTACGCCATTGGCATCTTTTTGATGGATGATTTTATCGAACTTGTCTTGTGTGGCGGTACTCGGTAAATTGATTTGAATGCCTGCCTTTGTATCATTGGTGTTGACGGTACATTGGCAAGCATTGGCTAGTAGGTTTTGTACATCCTGTATGGCGAGTTGGGTGATGGATTCATCTAGTAGTTTTTGGTCGGCATTGATGGAAATGGATTCTTGGGCAGAAAGGTTGGTCGCCATTCCCATCAAAAATAAAAATAGGCAATAGCATAAAATGGGCATCCAATGATGCGATGCAATGTGCCTGTAGAGACCTTGCATGCAAGGTCTGTACTGTACAGAGTGGGGTGGCATATTTATTTGAATTTAAAATTCAGAAGTAAAATGAAATTCAATTTTAGGATTCTGATCCCGAATCATCTGAAGGCTAAAAGCAGATTCCGCCAAAAATACATCCCGTCCTTCTTTGTCCACTGCCATCAATCGGTGTTGGCGTTTGACAAAATCGGCTAGGGCGGTACTGTCTTCGCTACTGATCCAACAAGCCTTGTGTAGGTTGATGGGTTCATAGCTACAAGAAGCACCATATTCGTGTTCCAAGCGGTATTGAATCACATCGTATTGGAGCGCACCCACCGTCCCAATGATTTTACGATTGTTGTTGGAACGGATAAACAATTGTGCCAGTCCCTCATCCATCAATTGGTCGATGCCTTTGTTGAGTTGTTTGGCTTTGAGTGGATCGGCATTGTCGATGTAACGGAACAATTCAGGTGAAAAACTTGGAATGCCAATGAATTGTAAATCTTCGCCTTCGGTCAAGGTATCCCCTATTTTGAAATTGCCACTATCGTATAAACCAACGATGTCACCAGGAAAAGCTTCGTCCACCACCGATTTTTTAGACGCCATAAAAGCAGTTGGGTTGGAAAAGCGAAGCTTCTTTTTGAGTCGGGTATTGTGGTAGTATTTGTTGCGTTCAAAAATACCAGAACAGATGCGCAAGAAAGCAATTCGATCACGGTGTCGTGGGTCGATATTGGCATGTATTTTGAAAACAAAGCCCGTAAATTTAGATTCTTCCGCATTGACTTCCCGTTGCTCCGTTTCTCTAGGGCTAGGGCTAGGAGCAATTTCGATAAAACAATCGAGCAATTCCTTGACCCCAAAATTGTTGATGGCACTACCAAAAAAGACAGGAGACAAATCCCCACTTCTGTATTCCTCTACAGAAAATTCGGGATAAACAGCTTCGACCAATTCCACTTCTTCTCGAAGTTCATCGGCTTGTTTTTCGCTTATGTTTTCGTCGAGTTTAGGATCTGCCAAATCTTTAATCTCCATGGTGTCTTCTTGTTCTTGTTTGCCGTGAGCCGAGAACAGTCGGAGTCTTTTGTTATACATATCGTAGATGCCCTTAAAGTCGGGACCCATACCAATGTTCCAAGAAAGTGGGCAGACCGTCAAGCCCAATTTTTGTTCAATTTCGTCTAGCAACATTTGAGCGTCCTTTCCATCCCTATCCAATTTGTTGATAAAGACGATGATGGGGGTTTTGCGCATACGGCAGACCTTGACCAATTTTTCGGTTTGTGTTTCGACCCCCTTGGCAACGTCAATGACGACAATAACGCTATCGGCGGCAGTGAGGGTACGGTAAGTATCTTCGGCAAAGTCCTGGTGACCAGGAGTGTCTAGGATATTGATTTGCAATTCTTTGTACTCAAATCCCATCACAGAAGTCGCAACGGAGATTCCCCTTTGACGCTCGATTTCCATAAAGTCGGAAGTGGCGTGTTTTTTGATTTTGTTGGACTTAACCGCTCCCGCAGTTTGAATCGCTCCCCCAAACAACAATAGTTTTTCGGTAAGGGTTGTCTTTCCCGCATCGGGGTGACTGATGATGGCAAAAGTACGTCTACGTTGGATTTCTTGTAATAATTGGCTCATATAAATTGTAAAAATATGCTTGTGGTATTGTAAGTTATTTGTTGTAAAAGCATAGCTGCTCCCTATCTTGGGGAAATAATTTTCGTCCTTTGACATAAAGTGTGAAAAAGTGAATAGTTACAAGCAAAGGCTTCAGTCGCTTCGCTCCCTACATTTTTTGCT
>JAHDIA010000415.1:0-2699 GCA_020631035.1 Chitinophagales bacterium
TCGAAAACAATTTTGTCAATGGGCGTAGATGGCCAACTGAAATGTGGCAAAAACACTTTATGGAAAAGCCCTTGATGTTTGCCTTTGCTCAATCGCTGGTGTGGGGGATTTATGAAAAGGACAAACTGACCGAAATCTTTGGGGTCAGTCAAGACCAAACTTTGGAGAATGCCGAATTGGACGAAATTGAATTGCCCGACAATGCCCAAATTGGGATGCTTCACCCAATCGAATTGGATGAGGCACAAATCAAAACTTGGCAAACTTACCTAAAGGACAATAAAATCAAACAGCCTTTCGACCAAATGGATCGTACTGTTTATCTGATTCCTCGTAAAAACAAAACTGCCACAGTGCTTAACCAATTCGATGGCAAAATGACCAAAGCCAGCCGTTTTAAATCTTTTATGGAAAAGCGTTCTTGGCGTCGGGGTTCCGTTCAGGATGGAGGTGGCGTTTTTGCCTACCGCAAGGCTTTTGAATCTTATGGCATCGAGGTATTCATTGACTTATCGGGTATGAATGTTCAAAGCTATGATTATGAGGAGGAGGTAGAATTGCGGGATTTGTATTTCACTAAATTGGGCAGCATCAAGGTGGGCAGCTATGTGTATGACACCTATAGGGGCGAAGATGATCGACGCCTTTTTGCTCTCAAGGATTTACCGCCCATTGTGTATTCAGAAACTTTTTATGATTTGAATGCTTTGCTTGATAAATGATTTTTGGGATAAATATTTTTCTTGAATGGAACGCTGATTTTTCAAACGATAGGGACTCCCCGCTATCCGCTGCTATGGCGGTGGCTTTCCCCTTTTTATCTCGGGCATCATCGGTACAGACAAGGCATGCCTTGTCTCTACGGAACACTACGCATGACACCGCCATATCCGCTACTATCGGGCATAAATATCGCATCTTTTTGTCTTTCATCGCATCTTTTCATCCATCCGCTACACGCATTGCTGGGCATTTTCGGTACAGATTATCCCGATTTTCGGGATGTCTCTACGAAACGCTACGAAACATTACGGAACGCCAAAACATAAATAAATGACCATCAACGAATACAAAACATTACACCTTGAACACCGCTCCTATTTTACCATCAGGGACAGTGACAATGATACATTCATTACGGCTGATAAAAATGGCAATGTGACAATTTTTGATGCACAGGCAAACACATTAAAACAATTAAATTTAAATACTGAAATAAACACCATCGACTTTTCCCACAAATACCAATACATCTTTTATGCTGATGGACTGACGCTAAACATCCTCAACTACCAAAACGAAAAAATCAAAAGCTTTAAAGGGGAATACGATGCCTTGTTTTGCAAAGACGATTATTTGTGGGCAATCAAAGTAGTGGATGAAGACACAATGGCTGTAGAACTGTATTCTATTGAAAGATTAGAATTGATGGAACATTTGGAAATAGAAGATTTATTTGGTTCCAGCAGTTGTATTGTATTTGAAGGCTTTGGAAAACATTCCATCATTGTGTGGATGGGCGGTGGGCAAGATGGACAAGCCAATCATTTAATTGATTGGAGCAATGGCAAACTAAACATGCAATTGTTTGAGGAATACGATTGCCATCCCATTGAAATGAATCCTAGTAAAAATTGTTTTGTACTAGGACAAGAATCTTCTTTTTCTATTTATACTTATCCCGACTTTAAACAAATTGACCATTACGATTTTCCTGAAGGTTTGTACTTGCTTGAACACATATTCTACTTGGATGACAAAAGAATTTTATTGAAAGCAGAACCACAAATGAGCGTCTATCATACCCAATACAAAACAATGTATGATTTAATTGTAAGAGAACACGAATTTAAGGAAACCGAATTTTACTATCCCAATCTTGTAGGAGATACCGCCTTGGTTTCAGACATAGAAAGTGTCTACAAAAGAGGAAACTATTTACTACTAAAATGTACTGACCGAAAAAAAGAGAAAAAAGAACATTCTATTTTAATCATTGACCTCAAAAAGCTTAATTTTGAGGACGAAAATCAATTGGAACTGGAATTGTAAAAGCGTAGGACGAAGCGGGGGGATGAAGTTTAAGACGCAGGACAAAGCATGCGCCCGATAACCAGAGTAAACGCAGCCTAGAACCAATGACGTTGCACAAAAATAATTGTGAATTGTAAGTTATGAATTGACTTAACATTTCCTGTCCCAACACTCTACAATTCAAATTAAAAATCATTTAACATTTCGCACTTAAATCTTGAATTTTTAATCTTAAATTTTGAATTAATAAAAATGAAAAAACTCTACCAAAAAATACGAAACAAGGATCACTACAAAACATCGCCCTTTGTCGAACTCATTTTGGACGAAGCCAATAAGACAGTCAAAGTTCGAGAAGGTCTACTAGAAAACTACTACGACTTTGAAGAGCAAATACAGTATGAACCAAGTCAGTATCCCAGCCTCGAAGCGGCTCAAAAACACTTTGAAGACTTGGTACAAAAATGGGAAGCAACAGATTATACTTTGTCTCCTTTTCCCTATCCATTTATAGATCGGAAAATAGAAAATGAAGAAGAATCCGAGAGCAAAAGCATCAATACATTAAGCGGTTTTAATGCCGTCATTACCTACAATAAAAACATACATTATTTACAAATTGAATCCCGCTCCAATTGGGAAATCCCCGAAAGTATTGGCGAGCT
>JAHDIA010000415.1:2735-5799 GCA_020631035.1 Chitinophagales bacterium
CGATTGTCCATTAAGGGACCGTTCAAGAAATTACCAAATAACATAGAACAATGTGTAAATTTAGAAAGCTTGATATTTGAGGAATGTCCTACGCTAGAATTGCCCGATTGTCTAACCCAACTTCCCAAGCTGACAAAATTGGAATTTACGGATTCGCATTTAAAAGCAATTCCTCCCATTATTTGTAAATTAACGGGGCTTACTTATTTAGAACTAGATCACAACAAAATAGAAGAATATCCTGACGAATTTTTCAATTTGGTCAATTTGACTTGGCTCAATATGATGGACAATCAAATTGAAGTAATGCCTGAGGGCTTTAAAAAACTGACCAAAATTCGTAGCAGTTTTTTATACTTTAATCCTTGGGAACGTGGTGAAAAAGTCCCTTATCGCTTGGCAAACAAATGTCCTGAAGATATTATGTATTACCTCTATGACAAAAATAGAGTAACCGAAGTCCCCAGTAAATTAACACAAGAGGAACAAGCCAATTTAAACGCAAAATACAGCAAGGCAATCGAAGAGGCTCGGACAATCGCCAAAGGCCACCGAAACAGTCGAACCGAAGAAGTCAATGCTTTGTTTGACTTTCTTACATTTAAAACCGAGGATGTTCCTTTTTTATCAGAACCAAACTACGACAGTTTGTGGAAGGTATTTGCCCCTTTCAATGAATGGAGCGAACTTGACCACCGACTGATGACAAGCCTCAAGGAAAACGGCTGGGGCGAAGCCTACAAACTGACCCGTACTTCGGGTTATGAAAACACCGTCTTTGCCGATGTTTTTTACAATTGGTATACAACAGAAATCGAACAAGGACGTGAGCCAGATTATGAAGATATTGAAAAATTATTGAGTCAATATGGACAAGGCGAATTGGCATTCAAAGCAACATTGACCAAGCTGCACAATCATCTAGTTTTTGATGGACAGCCTAGTAAGTTTGGGCAAGTCGTTCTCAATAAATTTAAAGACTCGCCCGATGAATTGTTTTATGAGCAATTGGTTTCAGAAAAAGTAATTGAGCTTTTGCTACAATTTGACCAAGCAAATATTTTGGCTTATTTAGACAAAATGACCATTGGACAACTTTCTGATTTCTCACTCAATACCATTCGAGCATTGTGTAAAGTTGATTCAGAAAAATATGAAGTCGTTTTACTACGCAAAGCTCAATTTAGTTATATAGATCACGAACAACTACAACTCATAGTAGATTTACATCATTTTTACCCACAAAAATATCCGTTATTTATTCAAGAAATGCTGGAACTCAGTTTAACTGACTTAATACGTGAACACAAATATTCACCAGAAAACAACTTTTTTGTTTTACCTGACAATCCCAATGCCCCCCAATTGGATTGTTTCAATTGGATTTTAAATGCATTCCAAGATACTTATAAAGAACAATTTTTTAAATTTAGTAAACACTTAGAAGTAAATGATCATCCTAAATTTCTAAAACTTTTTGTGGATACTTATAGGAAAGAAGTGATTCCTATCTTTATCAAATCACATTGGCAGAGCTATACCAATCTCAATAATTTGTTCCAAATATTACAAAATCACAATTACAGTAATTTTCACGACAAGCTTTGGGAGTCATTGGATGCAAAACAAAAAGAAAACCGCATTGCTACTGCCAAAGAACTCAAACGATTGTATTCAACAGATGAGCTACTCCCCAAAATCAAAGAGTTATTTCCCAAAGCCAACAAAGCAACAAAAAATGGTTTAGTACACCTACTACTTTTACTAGACAATGAAGTAAGCAAAGAATCTATAAAAAACATTTTGAGCAATACAGAAAATCAAGAAAACAGAGATTTACTGATACAAAAATTGATCAAAGCTGGTGAAGCAGATTATGTAAAAAATGCCACCTTACAAGCCTACGAAACAGCCCTCAAAAAAGGCCAACTCAAAAGACCGACCAAGAAGTGGCTAGAGGAATCAACGCTTCCCCCACTCTATTGGAAAGATGGCAAAAAAGTCGATCCCAATCTAATACGTTTCCTCATCAAAAAGCAAGGAGGTGTGGGAGAAAACTGGCACGAACTCAGCTCCGAAATACAGCTTATTTTGGAAGACATAGATTTAAGCAAAAGCGACGATTGTACCGAAGCCATTTTCCAACTCATCGACAAAAATGGAGGCGTTAAGGCAAGCAACAAAAGTGTGTTGCCCATTGTCGCTTTCTTAGCAGGCGAAAAAACCAACCGCTTACTTCAAAACTATTGTATCAGCAAAAAGAATGTTCTTTCAGCAAAACTTCTGGGACTTTCGACTCAACTCAGTGCCGCCCGTGCCTTAGACGCCATTATGCTCCATTTTAAATCCAAACGTCCAAGCATTAAAGAGGCTGCCGATCATTCTTTTAGAAAAATCGCTGAAAAACGAGGCACTACACTCCTAGAATTGCTAGACGAAATGATTCCCGCTTTTGGCTTTCAAGATTTGGTCAAAACCTTCGATGTTGAGGGCAAAAAGTGGCGAGCCTTTATCACGTCCGAATTTAAATTGGCGTTTATGGACGAACTGGATAAAATCAAAAAAACTGTTCCAAGTAAAACCGATACAGCCCTCAAGAATGAGTTCAAAGCCCTTAACAAGGAAATCAAATCGATGGCAAAACACCAGACTTCGGCATTGGAGTACAACCTCATCAATGGTCGTCGTTGGAGTAGCGAAGCCTGGCGAACACACTTCCTAGAAAAACCCTTGATGTTTGCCTTTGCTCAATCGCTTATTTGGGGCATTTATGAAGATGGAGAACTCAAACAAATCTTTGGAGTCAGTCAAGACCAAAGCTTGGAGAATGCCGACTTGGACGAAATACAATTGCCTACCCAAGCGAGCATTGGAATGGTTCACCCAATTGAACTCAATTCGGACCAAATAAATACCTGGGCGAAATATTTAACTGATAACAAAATTAAACAGCCATTTGAACAAATCAATCGAGCTGTATTTGTACCTTCGTCCCAAGATTATTCCAAAACCATTTTGGGCAATTTTGAAGGCAAGGGAACCATTGCGGGTAAATTTAGAACAC
>JAHDIA010000416.1 GCA_020631035.1 Chitinophagales bacterium
TGGGCAAGTCATACAATTCGTAAGCTGCCTTGTAATCGTGGAATTGAATTTTGCTCAATCCCTTGGTTGGTCCTTGATTGAATAAGAAGGCATCATTTGTCGCATCAAAACGCTGAGGTATGTCTGGAAATTCTCCAGGATTGAAGAAGTAATTGGGCATAAACTTAATAATCAATGCCATATTAACGTGAGCCGTTCCCTCTAATTTGGGCAAGGCTCTAATGTCTCTGGCAGCCATATTAAAATACATATCTCCTTCAAAACCTTTGGCCGCAATAACATCCCAAATATCATTGATAACATGTTCTCCCTCCATAGTTACTTTCATTTTTACCATTGGATTGAACAACAAGTACCTTCTATCTTCTGCCGAAGCAGAACGCATATAATCGGTGGCTCTAAAAATAAACAATCTCATTGCTACCAAGCGAGTATATGCCTTAGAGAACAAAGCTTTGATGTGTGGGAAGTCGGTTACATATTTGCCATACAAATTTCTATTGGCTGCATGGTTGATGGCTTCGTAAAATGCGTGAGAGCAAATACCAATCGTTGCCCAGCCTAAGTTGTATTTGTTGATGTTTACAGTATTCAAAGCAGCGTCCCAAGCATCTCTTCCTTTGTGCAAAATGTCTTCTTCTTTGATAGGGTAGTTGTCTAATTCAAATTGAGAAACATAGGATTGGCTGTTGACTACATTCTTAATCAATTTGTAATTGGGATGTTGCGAATCTACTGCAAAACAAACATGTTCATTGTTCTCTGCTTGTTTGCCAAACACAGAAACGATGCCCGCTTTGTTGCCATTGCCAATGTAATACTTGCCACCATTGGCAACATAGGTGCCATCTTCATTTTTGGTAAGAACCATATCGCTAGAGTATATATCCGCACCATGTTCTTTTTCTGAAAGACCAAAGGCAAAAATATGCCCTTCCTCTAAAAGATTTGTGGCTCTTTCCTTCACAACTTTATTATCACTCATCCAAATTGGACCCAAACCCAAAGAGGAAACTTGGTAAGTATACCAATAACAAAGCCCATAAAAACCGCAGATTTCGGTAAAAGCGGCAATTCTAGCAGTATCCCATCTTGAATTTTCATTCCCATATCCGCTAGGTGTCATCAGCTTGGCAAAGATTTTTTCCTTTTTGACAAACTCCAAAAAGTCAGCATACCAAATGAAGTTTCGATCATCATCTGTTAGCTTTTCTTTGCCCTTTGCTTCAAACCAAGCAATGGTTTTTTTCATAATATCTTGAGATTCCTCATCTAAATAAGAGTAATCTTCTTTTAAGGGATGTAACATTAACATAAAATTCTTTTTTGTGCTAAAGATAGCAAATTTTCGCCCAATATGATTTTCCGCCTAACAAGTCTATTAAACAAATTGTCATTTTTGTTGGCTTATTTTGGCTTTTTTTGCAATCGAAGATTTCTTATACTATATTTATTGGCACATCAAAGATTTTGGTATGAATCAAACAGATTTTAAGGTAAATAGTATTTTTATTCTTGTATATAGTATTGGTTTGTTGTTGTTTAGCGATGGTGTAATGGCGCAAGAGAGTGAGCCAACCCAAGAAAAGACCATAAGCAAAGCCAAGTTGGAAGAGCCTGATACTAGAGGATATATTGTCAATGTGGGAGATAAGGTTGACAAGTTTGAATTGACCCTTGACGATGGAAGTGTGGTCAAATCGAAAAAATGGAAGGGTAAGGTGGTCATGTTGCAATTTACAGCTAGTTGGTGTGGGGTATGCCGAAAAGAAATGCCGATTATAGAAGAAGAAATTTGGTCAGAACTCAAAGACAATGATGATTTTGTTTTGATAGGTGTGGACCGTGATGAACCTTTAGAAACTGTCCTGAAATTTAAGGAACAAACAGGCATTAGTTATCCATTGGCATTGGACCCAGGAGCGGAAATTTATCAATTGTTTGCTGCTAAAAAAAGTGGAGTTACCCGCAACATCATCATCAATCAAGATGGAGAGATTGCCTATTTGACTCGCTTGTTTGAACGGGAAGAATTTGATGAGATGAAAGCTGAAATTTGGAAATTGTTAAAGTTAAATTAACAAAGATTTTCATTAATATTCATTGAGAGTTTCATTAATATTAGATATATTCGTTGTAGAGACGTTTTCGATACATTGGAACGTTTGAATAGAAAAGGGGCAAAATTAAATTGTGAGTTGTGAGTTGTCCAAGGTGGAATGGATATTAAGGTAGAGAAAATTCGTGAATTTTCTCCCCGTACCACAAGAGAAGCATAGGATGAAGCGGATGGAGAATAGAACCGACGAAGGGTGTAGGGGCGATCCCTTGTGGTCGCCCACAGAAGCGATGCCTACGCCCGATAGTAGCGAATATGGTGGGAATGTAGAGACAAGGCATGCCTTGTCTTGGAAGAACCACCATAGCAGCGGATAGCGGGGAGACACGAACATCCGAAGCCCAAACGTTCCGTACAAAAAAGAAAAATTAACATCACCTATAAATCTAACCATTATGTTTGATAAAATGACCTCCAAAAAGCGGGTACGCTATAGGAGCAATCCCCGTAAAGATGAATTTATCAAAGTGCTAAGGAGTAGAGTCTGGGCGTATTTTGATGAAAACAATATATCCAAGCACGCCAATATGGAAATGTACATCAAAACAGTCCTCGCGGTCATTGCTTGGATTGCGATGTATGCATTGATAATGTCCAATACCTTTAGCCACAGTGCATTGCTGACCATAGGAGCTTTTTGCATATTGGGATTCATCAATATTTTTATGGCATTCAACATTGTACACGATGCCTGCCATGATGCCTATTCGCCTAGCAAAAAAGTAAACAAGATATTGGGATACAGTATGAATTTTATCGGAGGCAACTCCTATCTGTTTACCCAAATGCACAACGCACACCATCAGTTTGTCAACATACACGGAAGCGATGTAACCTTGGAAACCCACGGACAATTTCGCTTTACACCCGACGAACCTTGGTTGCCCAAACACCGTTGGCAGCACATTTATACACCTATATTGTATTGCCTTGCTTCCTTACACTGGGTAACTGCCAAAGACTTCAAATGGTTCTTTTTTGAAGAGCACATTGGCAACAAAAAAGATGTCAAACACCCACCTATTGAGTGGTTTACATTGATTGTTACAAAGCTCCTGTATTTTGGTTTGCACATCATTTTACCCTTGATCTTTTTACAAGTGTCTTGGTGGGTCGTATTGCTAGGATTTTTGGCATTGCACATTCCTTCTAGTTTGATGTTTGCCTTGGTTTTTCAAGTAACCCACATCTATGATGGAACCACCTTCCCATTGCCAGACGACCAAGGGAATATCTACAACAATTATGCAATTCACGTACTAGAAACGACTTCCGATTTTTCTAGGAAAAATCCTATTGCCAATTGGTTTTTTGGCTGTATCAATGTCCACAGCATTCACCACATTATGCCAGGTATTTGCCACGTACACTATCCAGCCCTAACCGAAATATTGAAGGAGACTGCCGAGGAATTTGGCTTGGAATACAAAGAAACGCCCAATTTCTGGGAGGCTTGGAAAAAACATTATCAAATGTTGAAATTATTGAGCAAGCCTGAGACAGAAATTCCTCGCTATGGCAAGGGAGCGCAATTGGTGTAACATAAAAACGAAAAGCTTTTTGCTTAGCAAAAAGCTTTTCGTTTTACCGATCTGTACGATTACTCGCCACCACCCAAGTAAATGCAATCACCGATAAAATAAAGAGCATACCAAAAGTTTCCGCTCTTGGACTTTCGGTATACAAAGAAACACTGGTCAATCCGCCAAATACCACAAAAGCCGCAATAAAACCATAGACCATACTCTGTTTGCCTGAACTATTGTTGTACATACTCAACATATATACAGGAATAATCAACAAAAAAGCAGTAAGTGCAAGCACCAGCCCAGCAAAACCCATCAAAGGCGTCAAGGCAAATGCCGTCACTATAGCGAATACCAATAAAGCCGCATTGATTTTGGTCGTTTTTAAATCAATACCTCTTAGCAAATGCTTCCCATTTTTATCCATCAACAAGATGATCTCGGCTATGGGAGGAGCAAACCAAGACCATAAAATAAACACCAAGTAAATGGGCAATAGAAAAGGCACAATTTGCACCAAGAAAATCAAACCCAAATAGAAAATCCACTTTTTAGAACCGAGTCTATCTATCCAGAAACCCAATTCCAAATTTTTTCTATAAAACCAATTGGAGGCTTTGATTGCCTCAGTCAGTCCTTCTCTTGCCACATCTGAATTGGGGTTGAGCATCAAGGCTTGTTGGAAGTGGTGTTTTGCCTTGTCAATTTCTTTGTTGTGCAAATAAGTAAAACCCATACTAGCGTGGTTCATACTATCATCTGGATCTTGGTTCAATGCTTCTTGGGCTACTTCAATGGAGGCGGCGCCCTTGCCCGTCTTTGCCAAAACCATCGACAAGACATTTTTACAAAATCCATCATCTGGACGTATTGCCAAACCTTGCCGAACTGTTGTCAATGCTTCCTGACGCTTACCCGTATCCATCAAAATGGCCGCCTTAACCCCATAATAAGTGGAGGCATCGGGAAACAACAAAATAGCCTGATTGATTGCCTCCTCTGCTGCTTGGTACTGGTTCAAGTCCAAATGAATTTTACTCTTTGTAAAAAAATGCTCGTCTTCTACTGGGTTAGAAGCAATGGCTTTCTCAATAAACTGTAGGGCATCTTTGCTACGATTGGTACTCAAATATATATCTGCCATATAGCTGTTCAAAATATCACTTTGTGGGTGCATCGCCAATGCTTCTCCAGTCAGTTGTTCTGCTTGCTTGTACTTCTTATGTTCTATCAACAATTCAATTCGATCCAATAATTCAAAATCCATAATCTAAGTAATGGTTAAATAATAAGTTCCTTGTTTTTTGCAATGAGATTTTTTGACCTACAAGGAAAAAAACGGAGTCCTAGCAGCGCTAAGACGAGTATTTTTGACGCCGTAGGTCGAAAAATATCGCCGCCAAAATCGGGAAGTTGTTTTTTACCATTACTAAATTTACAAAAAATCTTCCTTATCTTACACCATCACTAAACCAAAACCACAATGAGCCAAACAAACACCCCACAACTCAAAAAAACACTCGGTCCCTTAATGCTCTGGGGACTGGGCGTCGGTTATGTCATCTCTGGAATGTATTTTGGCTGGAATCTCGGACTCGAACAAGGCGGAACACTTGGTCTTGCAGTTGCCACCTTTTTCATCATCATTATGTATTTAGCTTTTACCTTTAGCTACACCGAGCTTGCCTGTGCCATTCCCAAAGCAGGAGGCGCATTCGCTTACAGTACCAGAGCCTTGGGCAAAGACCTTGGATTCCTAGGAGGGATGGCACAAAACATTGAGTTTTTATTCGCTCCACCCGCCATTGCCTTTGCTATTGGAGCCTATCTAAATATTTTCCTACCTTCCGTTCCCATCCTCGTCATTGCCATCATTGCCTACATCCTATTTACAGCCCTCAACATTTATGGCGTAAAAGCAGCAGCCTCCTTCGAACTGATTATCACCATCATTGCCGTTGCCGAATTGCTCATTTTTGCAGGAGCAACCCTCCCATCATTTCAGTGGGAAAATATAACCCACAATGCCTTGCCAAATGGTTGGTCAGGAGCCTTTGCCGCCATTCCCTTCGCCATTTGGTTTTTCTTGGCAATTGAGGGAGTTGCCAATGTAGCCGAAGAAACCATTAATCCACAAC
>JAHDIA010000417.1 GCA_020631035.1 Chitinophagales bacterium
GGAGGTCGATTTGTTGCCTTCTCCTCACGGTTGTGCTTTGTTTACAAGGGGTGAAACTCAATCTATTTGTACTGTTACGCTCGGTACCAAAATGGATGAAAAAATGATTGACAAAGCTTCGGGTTTGTCGTACAACAAATTTATGTTGCACTACAACTTTCCCCCTTTCTCTACTGGCGAAACCAAGCCAATGAGAGGGCCTGGGCGTAGAGAAATTGGTCACGGTAATTTGGCACTAAGAGCTTTAAAAGAGGTAATGCCTAAACCAGAAGACAATCCTTACACCATTCGTGTGGTTTCTGACATCTTGGAATCCAATGGTTCGTCTTCTATGGCAACAGTTTGCGGTGGCTCACTGGCTTTGATGGATGCGGGTATACCCATCAAAGGCAATGTTTCTGGGGTAGCAATGGGTATGATTTCTGATCCAGATGATGCCAGCCGCTATGCAATTTTAACAGACATCTTGGGTGATGAAGATCACTTGGGTGATATGGACTTTAAAGTTACTGGAACGGCAAATGGTATTACTGCTTGCCAAATGGACATCAAAATTGATGGTTTGTCTTATGAGATTTTGGCAGAAGCATTGGAGCAAGCCAAAAAAGGTCGTTTGCACATTCTTCAACAAATGGACGAGGTGATTTCTTCTCCTAGAGAAGACTTCAAACCTCACGCTCCTCGTATCGTTAAGATTACGATTAAGCCAGAATACATCGGTACCATCATCGGTCCTGGAGGTAAGCACATTCAAGAGTTGCAGAAAGAAACGGGTACAGTTATTACCATTGAAGAGAAAGACAAAATTGCTGAGGTCTTGATTTCTGGTGCCAATAAAGAAGGCATTGATGGGGCCATTGAAAGAATTAGAGGCATTGCGGCTGAACCAGAAATTGGGGATGTATACGAAGCAACGGTTAAGTCAATTATGCCTTATGGTGCATTTGTCGAGTTCTTGCCAAGTAAGCAGGGATTGTTGCACATTTCTGAAATCTCTTGGAAACGTTTAGAGTCGATGGATGGCGTATTTGAAGAAGGACAAAAAGTTAAGGTGAAATTGACTGGTATTGATCCTAGAAGTGGAAAGTTCAAATTGTCTCGCAAAGCTTTGTTGACTCCACCTGAAAGAAATGGTGGTGGTGATCGTAGAGATGACCGCAGAGATGATCGCAGAGACAACCGCAACAGAGATCACCGTTCTTCTAGACCAAGAAACAATTAATCCTCCATTCCAAAATTAATAGATTAGATTCCTTGATCGGCACTTCTTCAGAAGTGCCGATTTTTTTTTCAATCTTGTAAAAAAGGGGCTTGGGATCTAGTGATGGATAAACCTTGAGACAAAGAACCAAAAGGGGCGAGTTTATGTCTGCTGGAAGTATCCCGATGAAAAATAAAAATCGGGACAGACAGCAGTGGTCCGACATTTCCAGAGTCCCCTTTGAGTTTTCAATTTTGAGTTTTCAATTTTGAGTTTTCATTCCCCTGTTTCTCCATATATTCATCATACACTTCTCGGATGATGCCATCAGACAAACCAATTTTGGGGACATACAATTTTTTGATGCTCCCCCACTCTAAAACATTGCAGAATATGGTAGCGGCTGGTACAATCACGTCGGCACGGTCGGGCTTGAGTCCCATTTGCTTGATGCGTTCTCTAAGGGTAAAACTTTCAAGGTGCGACTTGATGGCTTTGAGGGCAGATAGGCGCATTGCTTCCTTGCTACTATCGAAGTAAATTTTGTTGATTTTGATGATGTTGCCCCCCGAACCCAAACCATGCATATTCGGATATTCTTTTTTGACTTGGTGCAACCAATCACGCATTTCGTTCCACTTGTTATCATCAACTAAGTAATTGAGTACCCGTAAGGTTCCAATTTTAAAGGAATGGTCTGCAACCACTTGCCCATTGTGAAAGACGGTCATTTCGGTACTTCCCCCTCCTACATCTATATTGACAAAAGTTGGATGCGATTGTTTCGCCAACATCCCTTTGTACGCCTTAAAAATAGTGGCGGCTTCTTTAAGCCCTTTGACGACATTGATGTGTACCCCTGTTTCTGCTTCTATTTGTTCGACAATTTGGGGATGATTTTTTGCTTCCCGCATAGCAGAAGTCGCAAAAGCCCGATAATAATCGACCTTGTATACATCTATTAGGTTTTTGAAGGCACTAATTGCCTTGGAAAGCATGTTAATTTTATTGTCATAAATTTGCCCATCCAAAAACGATTGTTCCCCCAGTCGTACAGGAGCACGTACAAGCAATTCTTTGTTAAATTTTACATCTTCTTCTAGCTCCTGTACACTGCAAATAAGCAATCTGACAGCATTGGAGCCAATATCTATGGCAGCAAGTTTCAAATTATATGATATTTGGTTAAAGTAATCTGATTAAAAATGTAATACAAGCGATGATTTTGTTCTTAAACATTCTCTATTTTACATGTCTAAATAATATATTGCACAAGAATCGTGCAAAAATACATATATGACGTATCACTAAAAAAACAATAAGATATTTTAAACGTATTGAGTGATAATGAGTGACAAAAAAGTGCATATTTGTTCTTAATAATAAGAAGATTCCAAGCTTATGACGATACAAAAAGAATTACTACAGTTGTTAGATGTTCTAAACTTTGCTGCTGAAAAGCATAGAAACCAGTTTAGAAAGGATGGTTTTACCCCCTATATCAACCACCCCATACAAGTAGCCAATTTGTTGGTTCAGAATGGAGAAGACGATGTTGCACTTTTATCTGCGGCATTGCTTCATGACACCATCGAGGATACAGAGACGAGCGAAGAAGAAATTCGCAATCATTTTGGGGACGAAGTGCTCAGTTTGGTACTAGAAGTCACTGACAACAAAAACCTTCCCAGTGATATGCGCAAACAACAACAAATTAAGTGCGCACCTCATGCCTCACGACGTGCCAAAGCTCTCAAACTTGCCGACAAAATATGCAATGTACGAGACATTGCCATTTGCCCGCCAGCCAATTGGTCTTTAGATCGACGCCATCAATACTTGAATTGGTCAGAAAAAGTAGTGGCAGGTTTAAGAGGAACCAATACCGCTTTGGAATTATTGTTTGACCATTACTTGTCTCATGGTCGTGATTTGTTGGATGAAGAACGCATCATCAACAGTCAATAATTTTTCAATAAGCCAAGCAATCCCTCTTCTAAACTTGGATGTTTTTGCAAGTTCTCCTTCCTAGCTTGCTCTTCGGTTGAATATTTTGGCAAAACCTGGAATAACATTGTCTCCAGCATTTTTTAACTCGCTTACTGCTATGCCTTCGGCATCTCTCAATGCCAAATTAAGGGCATGTACCATAATGTCTTGCACCTCTTTTTGATTCATTTTTTGTAGCAACTCAGCTGGCACATCAATATTTAGCACATTTTTGCTCGCTGTTACAGTAGCTTTCACCCCCTTATACTCCCTTTCTACTTTGATACTGTCTAATCTCGCACGAGTACCATCCAGTTTGTTTCTGATTTTGTTGCCTAATCCGCTAAGTAAATTCATATCCTTTTTTTATTTTTCTGCAAAAGTAACAACTATTGAGCAAAAAACCTTAGCTCAATAGTCATCAACTTTTGATTAGACTTCATTCATCATCGCTAGTAACTCTCTAGCGTTCTCTTTTGCTTGAGAACTTGGTGGTTCTCCACTCAAAATCGTCCCAATTTCGACAATTCTGTCTTCTCCAATCAGTTTTTCTACCTGTGAATAAGTCCGCTCAACATTTTCTTCTTTGTAGATGCGATAGTGCGTTTCTCCTATACAAGCAATTTGTGGTAGGTGGGTGATACAAATCAGTTGATGATTTTGCGAGAGTTGCCTCAATACTTTACCTACTTTGATGGCAACTTCGCCCGAAATACCTGTATCTATCTCATCAAATACCAAGGTGGGCAATTGGGTCGTTCCTGCCACCAATGATTGAATCGCAAGCATCAAACGGGACAACTCCCCACCCGATGCTGCTTTTTTGATGTCTACTGCCTGACTTCCTTTATTAGAAGCAAATAGAAAATGTACCTTATCTATACCATTGCTGGTCAATTCTTCGGGATTGCTTTCTATGTGGACAAAAATATTGGCGTGTACCATACCCAATTCTGAGAGCTGCCTATTGACTTTTTTACTAAGGGATGGAATGGCACTTTTTCTTTTTGATGAAATTTTTGTGGCTTTTTGCAGTAAAACTTCCGCTAACTGCTTACAATGCTCTTCTAAGGCTTTGATGTCCTCTTCTTGAAAAGCTACCGAATCTCTTTTGTTGACGAGTTCTTCTCGCAACTCTATGAGTTCTTGTAAAGAATTGACTTGGTGTTTGTTTTGCAGACGCAACAAAGCATCAAGGCGAGTCTGTACTGTTTGAGCACGTTGGGGATCTGCCTCCACAGTGTCCAATAAGATAGAGGATTCGTTTGCCAAATCTGAGAGTTCTATTTGAATGCTTTCTAGACGGCTGTTGAGTTGCTGGTATTTGTCACCAAAATCAGCAATTTGTTCGAGGCGTTTTTTGAGTTCCGCCAGTCTTTCTACTACAGGTGAATTGGCGTCTGTTAATAAGTCGGACATAGCGTGTAAACTGCCTCTAATTTCTTCGGTATTGGTCAGTTCGTGTAGTTCTGATTCTAGGTTTTGCTGTTCGTTGACATCTTCCAATTCGGCCTCTTCCAATTCGTTTGCTTGAAATTTGATGTAGTCCAGTTCCTTTTTGAGGCGGCTGTTTTCCGACTTGATTTTTGTCAATTTGTTTTTTTCTTCTTGGTATACACTATATTCTTCCTGGTATTTTTTAAGCTCTTTGTTTTGTTTAGAAAGACTGTCCAAAATAGACATTTGGTAGTTGCGGTCGGTCAAATAAAGGGATTGATGTTGGGCGTGTAAATTAATGAGTTGGCTACCTAATTGCGCCAATAGGGTAAGATTGACAGGCGTATCGTTGATAAAAGCTCTCGACTTACCCGAAGGAGTGATTTCACGCCTTACAATGGTTTCCTCTTCATAATCCAAATCATTGATAGCGAAAAATCGCTTGAGTTTTTTCTCCCTTATATTAAAGGTGCCCTCAACGATGGTTTTTTTGTTTTTGTCAAACGCAGTATTGGCACTTGCCCGATTGCCTAGAATGAGTCCCAAAGCTCCTAACAAAATAGATTTACCAGCCCCAGTTTCTCCTGTAATGATGGTCAATCGCTTGGAGAACTCAATTTCTAGCTGGTCAATGATGGCGTAGTTTTGAACAAATAATTTTTGTAACATGACTTTTACAGGTAAATTGATTTTCAAAATAGTAGTCCTTTGACGCTAAGTGTGTCAAAAAACCAAGATAGTGTAGTAGTAGGTATTTATATTTTCCTGCACGTTATGTATTGTTGTCGATCTATGTTATATATATCAGTAATTCCCAACAGATAACATCACCAATGTACATGCTATAACAGATTCTATGCCATTTTTTTTGGCAAGTGTCACCAACTCAGGATTTTCGGCTCCTGGATTGAAAATAATCCGTTTGGGTTTTAAAATATTCAGAATATAGTCATAGTAGGGTGCTTGTTTTTCGGCACTGAGGTACATAGTAACAGTATCAACCCCTTCAATGGCTGCCTGTCCCTGTACTATTTCAATCCCATCAATAGTGCCCTCCTTGATACCTATAGGAACAACAGTATGACCGTTTTCGTTCAATCTTTGTGTCGCTAAATAGGCATAACGGGCAGGATTGGTGCTGGCTCCCAAAAC
>JAHDIA010000418.1:0-5108 GCA_020631035.1 Chitinophagales bacterium
AGCGGATTCTTACAATGAAGCGACTTGTGAATGTGAGAATGTGTTGACTGTGCCCGATTGTGATGACAATTGCGAGAATACAGCGGATTCTTACAATGAAGCGACTTGTGAATGTGAGAATGTGTTGACTGTGCCCAATTGTGATGACAATTGCGAGAATACAGCGGATTCTTACAATGAGGCGACTTGTGAATGTGAGAATGTGTTGACTGTGCCCAATTGTGATGATGGAGATGAGTGTACAAGCGATGAGTATGATGCAGACAATTGTACTTGTGTCAATACACCTTCTTGTGAAAATGATATGACTCCACCTGATATTGTTTTTGATCCAATACCTGATGTAATGTCTGGAGATACCTTGGTCTTCCCTTGTGATGATATAAGTGTTTTTGGGATGGGTTCTGTAAGTGCTAGTGATAATTGTGCAGACACCATAGATATTGATTTTGTAGAAACCATTGCGGCTGGCGGAGATGGTACTTGTGTAGATGGCTGTTTGTACCTATTCAATTGTGTTTGGACTGCTACGGATGAATGTGGCAACTCAAGTAGTTTCTCACTCTATGTCAAAATTGTAGATGAAGAAGCTCCAGCAATTGAACTAGATTGGGGAGACAACATTATGCCTGGCGATACCATTCAGATGGAATGTGACAATATTACACCATTGAGTGTAGACGATGTGATTGTAAGTGATAATTGCGACGATCAGGTACAAGTTGAGATGTATGATGTATTGATCAATTATGGAGATTGCCCAGAAGATGGATACATTTCATTCTGGAGATGTTATTGGGAAGCAACAGACGCTTGTGGCAATACCTCAATATTTGAAATCTTTGTACAAATTGTAGACAATACACCTCCAACATTTGACAGTCCGCCTGGTGACTTATGTGGAGACAATTCTTTAACAGAATCTGCCTTCAATGACTATCTTGCCAATTTGGCTCAGTTGACTGCCTCTGATCATTGTGGAGCAGCTACTGTAGAAGGTCCAGAAGTAAGTGACAATGGATTATGCGAAGACGGTCAACGTCAGTACTTCTTAACTTGGACAGCAACTGACCAATGTGGCAATGCTACTACCCATACACAAGTGATTTGCATTCTTAATCCTCAACCAGACTGTGGCATTGTATTGCCCACTGAAGCAGTAGCATGTGGCGAATCCACAACCATAACTGCTCAAATGCCTAGCAGTGGCATTGGTCCGTATACTTATGAATGGGAGATATTGAGTGGTGACTGGACTATTTTAGGCAGTTCCAATATGAATAGTCTCGAATTACTTTCAGGTAGCGTACCTTCTGTTGTTCAAGTAAGCATTACAGCTAGTAATGGCTGTAGCACTACTTGTTCAGAAACGGTATGGTGTATACCCGATGAATACTGCACCTTTACCCAAGGATTTTATGGCAACCCAGTCGGAGAGCAATTTGGACAAACTACTTTTGAAATTATTGATGGCTTGTTACAAGATGGCCCTATTGTATTGGGTGTAGCTGGTCGCTCCTTGACCATAAACGATGCACAATGTATCATTGATTTATTGCCTGGTCGAGGAGGCTCAAAAATACTGTCCAGTGGTGACAATATATTAAGTGATAATTGTAGACAATTCAGAAACAATTTGGCTGCACAAACCCTAACACTTAGTCTGAATATACTCTATGACCCCAATTTACCTTATCTACAGTTGAGTGATGCCTGTTTAGACATTCCTGAATCTATTGCCAATGCTTTGGGCGCAGATGCTACTGTAGCCGATTTATTGAACTTGGCAAATCTTGCTTTAGGCGGTCAATATTCAGGAAACCTTGGTGATATTACCACTCTCATTGGCCAAATCAATGATGCCTTTAATGAATGCCAGGCTGTTTGTAGTGACAACATAGATTATAGATTGACAAACGAAAGCAATCTAGCAATTGCTATAGGCGAGTGTAACAACAATGAGTTTATTTGTGGAATACTTGCAGCACCTTCTATGAGTCACGACTTGGTACGCTTGAGCTACCGTTCTACCCTAAGTTTGCAATCTAATATTTCCATCATCAGTCATACAGGGCAGTTGATGAAACAATACGACTCTATGGCAAAAGAGGGAATGAATTATGAAACCATAGATGTGTCTCAATATCCTGCGGGTTTGTATTTTGTCAAAATACTAGTTCGTGGCGAAACGCTCAATACCAAAATTATGAAGATTGATTAATATTATTTGGTACAAGCTTCAATACACTGTAAAATAAATTCATCACTCAAAATATCAATTTATTTAATTCACAGTGTATATAAGGTGTATTAGGATCAGCCTTTTACACTATTCATAATTGGTTTTTATTCGGTAAAGCGGCAAGGTTTAGCTCTTGTCGCTTTTTTTATTTTTATGTCCACCAGATTTGGCTACAAGGAAGTGTGTGCTGGTTAACTCTTTATGCTTTGTCTGTCCTACACTTTCATCCTTCACCATGCGCCACGCTTCTTGTTTTTCAATTAACAGAGTGTATTACTTTTTGTAGAAACCAACACCAATCAGTGCCTCCGTACGATATTGAAAACTGCTGTACTCACCTGCTTTGTCATAATTCATCTCTAGCAAAAAAGTAAATCTTAAAACTTTATTTGGGCGGTAATTTAGTTCGCCTCTAAAATTTGTTGTTACCAAATCTTTATTAGCAAAAACAAAAAAGTTAGATAGTACATTAAATTTTTCGCTTTTATAATAATCTATGTCTGCTCTAATAGAAACACCCCTTACTGAAAAAATCTTATCTCCTCTAGGAACTCCAAAAATTGCGTCTCTCTCCCCATAAACTTTATCTTGCAATACGTGTACATTTCTTTGTTCAAACAAACCAATATCTAAATCTATAAAATCTCCAACATACACCAAACCAAAAGACACATTGGTATAGCCAGGAGCCATAAAAGCCGAAATCAAATCTTGGCTACCATCTTCCCTATAAAAATTGGTACCCATATATTGGCTTCTAATAGAACCTAAAGTATAAATCGCCCATCCCTTATGGAAATGCCATTCCATTTGATTTCTCAAACTAAAAAGGTCTATATTTTTATAAATCCTTTGTCCAATTTCATGCCTATATCCCAAGCCTGTTTGAAAACGGGTAACATTTCTAAAAGGACTATAAACATAGACATTTTGTAAATTAAAACGGCTACGTATATTGTAAGAGGTTTTGTTTTCTTCTGTCCAATCTCTCCCAGAGAAAAAGCCCAAAGACAAATAGGCAGTCATTGTCAAACGATTGGCAGCAGTATTGGTGGGCAGGGTGTTGGGAACCAAAATATACTCTCCTTCTTTGAGTAAATTTTTCTCTCGCCAGTTGAGTAGTTTTAATTTTTGAAGGTCTGTATTGTACTTAGATGCTAAAGTATGCATCTGTTCTCCAGATTGCACTTTGTGCAAAACATATTTTCCTTTTGGACGCAGTTTACTAGACTTTTGGATGGCTATGGGCACTTTTATATATTTTAGCCCGTCTATATTGTTGTCAACTAAATTATTGTATTCCTTTAATGTTATTATATCTATTGCGTATAGTTGTGCAATGTGATGTAATTGCTCGTTTTTTTCTATAGGGTGCATCCAATATACTTTCCCTTTTTCATCTACCTGAGCATGTTGTGCCGATAAACCCAAGGTAAAAATAAATAGCCCCCATATAAGAATGATGAACTTGTTTTTCACTTTTATTTTTAGTTTTATTAGGTTGTTGTTTATATAGGATACAACACAGACACAAACAAGCAGTTACCATTTGAGCAAAATGGTAACTGCTTTACTTAAATATTTATCAAACTTTTTTCAAAGTATTGTCTTAAATATAAATTAAGGATTGGTTGAATTAATCAAATCAAAACTCTCGATATTGAAGAGTTGCTGACTAGACTCCTGCTGAAGTATTGGATCTCTTGTCTCTTCAACATTTTGAGTTTCTTGCTGTTTTACTTGTAAGAAAGTTGGATCAACAATTTCCCCATCAACATAAGCTTCGTTGATTTTAGTCAAAGTGTACATAGCAGCTTCAATGCTGTACTGGCTTTCAGCACCACCCAAAATTTTGTTAGACTCATCCAACACTTGCTTAACTGTCAAACCAGCCATTTCGCCTTCAGTTACAGCCATATCACCCAATTTAATTGTAGATGCACTGTAATCTTCTATCATATAATCGAAGCCTACAGAAATGCTCAATGCCAATACTTGAGAGGCAAAAGTATTTCTAACTTCTCTTTTGGTTGCATCAATATAACTTTGGTCCAAAGCAACTGCTTTACCTGTTGCTGGCAAATATGCAGTAATAGCCTCAGCACTTGTAAAAGTCATTGTATTTTCAGCATATCCGATAGTAATACCACCATCACGTACCATAAACTGTTCAAAGTTTTCGTGCAAATAAGCTCCTGGATTGTCACCTTCTGGGCTTGAACCCCATCCACCAATTGTTTGAGTACGGAAAGAATCTTGTGCATTTAAAGATAGGGCACATAGTGCCAATGCTCCTCCTAAAAGTAGGTTTTTCATAAGAAATTAAGTTTTAATTGTATGATTAAATAATTAGTCTATATAGGTATCGCTAGCATACGTATACAAATATTTTCTATAATGTTTTAAATACAAGTTTTTGAGGTGACTTTATAATTATACATTATAGCTTATGAGAGGAATAAAATATTAGTGAGGGGTATATTCTAAGAAGTAGAGGAAAAGCTTCTTAATATCATTTGCCTAGATAATTGCAAATGCAATGCCAAAATTAAATTTTAATCCAGCTATTCAAGCATTCACACACATATGTGTTTTTATTTGAATTTTTAATTTAATAGAATTCAAAACATTTCACTCATATATAACTAACACCCATTAGTTTAATTTATTTACAAAACTTAGTTTTTAGATTTAAATATTAATCTATTTTTTCCCATAAAAAAAATTCTGTACAGATTAGAGTACAAACTTGTCTTTATTTGAATACATATATCTATTTCAAGCTATATACCATAGGGGGAATAAAAAAAGCGACTATCTATAAAATAGCCGCTTTATAAACTTCTATTATGAAAATTGTACCTAT
>JAHDIA010000418.1:5118-5772 GCA_020631035.1 Chitinophagales bacterium
AGTATCCCTAAATCTTAAACCTAGGCATTCCAATACATTCGGATCTACGATTTCACCATCTACATAAGCTTCATTGATTTGGCTAATGCTTGAGTGCAATGCTTCCAAACTATATTCACTTGACTCCCCTGCCAATACTTTATTAGCTTCTCTTAAAACTTGGGCAACTGTCAAATCTGCCAAATCACCTTCTGCAATGATTGATTGCTCCAATCTTAGGTCTGATTCACCAAAGTCTGCAATAGCAGCATCGAAGCCTAAAGAAATAGATAAGGCTAATACTTGTGAAGCAAAGGTATTTCTCAAATCCCTTTTGCTAGGATCTACCAAACTCTCTGTTAATGCCTTAGGCGTACCTGTAGCTGGCAAAAAAGCAGTAATTGCTTCGGCAGAAGTAAAGATGATTGTGTTTTCCCCTGAACCAATGGTAATACCACCTTGACTGGCAAATACCTCTTCAAAATTGGTATGTAGGTATTTACCTGGGTTGTTTCCTTTAGGAGTTGCTCCCCAACCACCAATTGTTTGGGTTCTAAATGTTTCAGTACATTGAGCGTTTGCAGAAAAAGCAAACATAAAAAGTGCAGCGCATACTAAAAGTATGTTTTTCATAAAAGTAAAATTAAGTTGTTAATGTTAAAATAATTAGTTCTA
>JAHDIA010000419.1 GCA_020631035.1 Chitinophagales bacterium
GAACAATCAAGAAGAAGTTAGCATACAAACAAAAAATCAAACACCTCCTGGTTCACTCACCGTTTTCTCCAAACCACTTGTAGAAGAGGAAGATTTTCCCAAGGGATTTTATTTGAGAAAAATGGAGGGACAATTGTGGTTGAGGGGCTATCGTTGTTCTTTGGATTATATTTGGAGTCCAAATGATGAATTGGTCTTTAAATTGAAAAATAAATTTTGAATTGATACAAAAACAGACTACATTTGTAGTGGTTTGTTATATAACTATACAAATCATTAATAAATCTATTTCCTCACTTTAAAATATATTAATTATGAACAATGCAAAAAACACTCAGATTGATATAGCATTTACAAGCATATTGTGCGTTTGGGGAAAAAGCAATAGAATTGCCTAGTTTGTTTTAGCTTGTCTCTTCTCTAACTTTTAAATCTCCACATTCATAATATTCTGAATCTGCTGCCCAATACCAATTAAATTTGGCAATAGGATTCGTATGCTTGTACCTCATCAATATCCAATTTATTCCTTTTTATACTTGAAGGCTATTTAATTAATGATTTAAAGGTGACGCCTTTAAAACTCCTTTTTGTTTGACTATTGTATATAGTTAAAAAAGGTGACACCTTTCTTTTCTAAAAAGAATTAGAACTTAAGTATAAAAACACATTTCAATGAAAGGAATATTCCTGTACACACTGATTTATTTCAGGTGTACCTGGCATTGCTATGTTACCAACTGAAATAAATCCATCATTTGTATTAACCTAATTTTATTTTATACAATCATGAAGCAAGAACAATTTTCAAATCAAAAACAAAGAATGAAGCAACAAATATTAAATTTAGAAGATTTAGGATTCAATAGCACACTCGCCCAATACCAAGAAGAAGAAAAATACAAAAACTTTGGAATTGGACGTGTCATCTCAGAACACAAAGGCAGATACATTGTCAAAACAGACAAAGGGGAATTAGATGCCCAACTACTTGGTAGCTTAAGATTTTCCGCTACCAGCAAAGCCGACTTTCCTGCTGTGGGAGATTGGCTCGCCATTTCAGAATACGATGAAAACAAGGCAATGATTCATAGTATTTATCCCAGAAAATCAGTCATTGCTCGAACAGACATTGGAATAGGTGGCGAAAGACAAATCATTGCCACCAATATTGATTGTGGGCTGCTCGTCCAAGCAGTTGATAGAGATTTCAGTATCAATAGATTGGAACGTTACCTAACGATTTGTAATGCTGCCAAAGTACAAGCCATCATCGTACTGACAAAGATTGACCTAATCACAAAAGCTGATTTAGAAACAAAAATAGAACAAATCAGCAAACGTATAAAAGATGTCCCCATTGCTGCTATTAGCAATATTGAACAAGAAGGAATCGACAACTTAAAAAGTCTTATACAAAAGGGGCAAACCTATTGTTTACTGGGTTCGTCTGGTGTCGGAAAGTCGAGCCTAATCAACAATATTGCTGGTAAAGAATGTATGGAGGTGGGCGAAATAAATTATGAGGTAAGTAGAGGCAAACACACCACCACTCACCGAGAATTGATCATTATGGAAAATGGTGGGATTTTTATCGACAATCCAGGTATGCGGATGGTTGGAATGGCAGAGGTCGGCAGTGGATTAGAAACAACATTTAATCTTATTACTTCCCTTGCCAAAACATGTAAATTTAACAATTGTACCCACATTCACGAAGAGGGATGTGCCATCATTGAAGCCATCGAACAAGAAGCCTTAGAATATGGTGCTTATGAAAACTTTCTAAAAATGGAGCGAGAAAATGCACGTTTTGAAAGACGAGCTGCCCAAAAAGCACAGAAAGCACTTAAAGCGCAAAAACCTAAATACACCAAAAAGAATAGGAAACAAAACAACAAAGATAATTGGAATCATTACAATTAAAATAATCAGCAAACAATCCATTGGCGAATCGCCAATGGATTGTTCTCAGAAGCCCAAGGACATATTTTCCAATATGTATTCTCTACGGATTTTCTGTTTGGTATTTTCCAATGCTTGATGAATCAGTTTTTCAGATTCATTGTTTGTATTGTCTAAAATATTGGCTTTGAGCAAGGAGAAGTAAAAGTGTCCTTGGGGTAGCTCACGCTCTACTTCTTCTAATAGCGCAATGGCTTCTTTCTGTTTTTGGAGCTTGCTTAGACTGTAACAAAGATTTAATTTTACAATTGGAGAATCAGATAAGGTCAACATTATTTTATAAAGTTGGATGATTTCACTCCAATGGGTAGCATCGTATATTTTGGCTGTCATGTGTTTGCTGACAATCAAGCTTTCAATGTAATATTTGTTTAAAATATTGGGTTTTTCAAAATAGTGAAATCCCAGTCTTATGAAGTCATTGTTCCATTGGGTTTTGTCTTGTTCAAAAAAAGCAATGATTTTGCCTTTTTTTATTTTCTCAGGAATTCTTGCAATGTGAAAACAAAAAAGAGCAAGCAAATTTTTGGTCGAATTTCGCCCAAACTTATCGGAGAGTAATTTGCTAAGTGCCAGTGCCTCTAAACACAAATCCTCATCGACAATGCAGTTGTTTTTTTCTCTAAAAGAGTCAAATCCAATGTTAAAGACTGCGTATAGAATTTCTTCTACAATGGCAATTTCCTCCTCCGAAACCAATTCGAAAATGGACGCTAATTCTTGGTTCTTAAGCGATAACTTAAAACCCCCTTTTGCCCTATTGATGCTTTTGTAAATTGCCTCTTGAGCGATTAAGGTAGCTGCACTAATTTCTTTGATGTGTAGCCCAAAGATGTTCTTTAAAATGAATAACACTTTTGCTTTGTAGGAAACCTTTTGAGATTTGGATAACAACAATATTGTTTTCAACCTTAAATCTTCGTTTAGATTTTCGTCAATCTGTTTGGTCTCAACACAGGCTTGCATAGGCCGTTTTTGCTGCCTTTTAATTTGATTCAACAAATCATTTTTGGCAACAATGAAAAGCCAGTTTGCTTTATTGTCTGGAAATTTATCTGGTTTCCAAGCTTTCAATGCTTTGTAAAATGCATTCTGAATGGCATCCTCAATTTCGTTTGTATAAGCTATTCCAAAGTGACTGAAAAGAGCCGCAAACAACTTTCCATAAAGTGTTCGGTAGCTCAATTCAACCATAAAAGATGTATCATTCTTCATAGTCCATAATTGGTCGTATCTCGGTGGTTCCTCCCCAAAGATGACAAGGACAAGCTTTTGCCAATTCGATTATTTCATCAAGTTCTTTGGCTTGTAGGTAGTAAAACCCACCAATCATTTCTTTGGCTTCTAAAAAGCTGCCATCTTTGACAATGCTGTCTTTGCCTACAATCTTGACGCTCTTTTCTGCCAAGCCCTCCCCTGCAATCAAATGTCCTGACTCAGCCAATTTGTTTGCCCAAGTCATATGGGCATTGATCAATTCTTCCATTTCTTTGGGAGACAATTCTTGCATCATTTTAATGTCTTCGTGTAGCAATAATAGATATTTTTTCATTTTTATACGTTTTAATTTAAAGACATTCTTACAATGCAATTTTGGACATTGTTTTCTATTTTTTTTCTTTTTGCAAAAAAAAAGTTTGGTGTATGTTGATTTTTTGCCTTCGGCAGTGGGAGCAAACATGCCAAATACGCCCGATAGTAGTGAATATGGCGGCATTCCGTAGAGACGTTGCACACAACGTCTCTACAATCCCAATCGCAGGCGTGGCGGTGAATCGAAATATTTTCCCCAAATGCCGCCATAGCAGCGGATAGCGGGGAGTCGCCACTGTCCGAAGCCCAAAGCATTCCGTTCAAATATTAAAAATGCATTAAAAAAATTACAATCTTATGCCTAGTACAAAGATTGTCTTATATTTAAACCATACTTCATTAATTAAAAGACATTGGCTATGGCACAATTTACCCTAAAAATCAATGATAAAAGCCAAACCATCGAAGCAGATGGTGACACTCCCCTACTTTGGGTATTGCGGGATCATCTCAATTTGGTTGGCACCAAATATGGTTGTGGAATTGGACAATGCGGTGCGTGTACGGTGCATGTAGATGGAAATGCTGTACGTTCCTGTTTGATTGCCGTCAAGCAAGTTAAGGGAGCAGTGACTACGATTGAAGGCTTGTCTGAAAATGGCGATCATCCTGTACAGCAAGCTTGGAAACAACATGATGTTCCACAATGTGGTTATTGTCAAGCAGGGCAAATGATGACTGCTGCGGCATTGCTCAAGGAAAATCCTTCGCCCACAGACGAGGAAATCAAGCAAAATATGAGTGGCAATATTTGCCGTTGTGGAACCTATCTTCGTATCAACCAAGCGGTCAAAACTGCTTCAAAATTAAAATAATATGAACAGCAATAAAACAAAACAAACTTTGAATAGAAGAAAGTTTTTCAAAGTCAGTTCTATCGCAGGTGGCGGAATGGTTTTGGGTTTTTCTTGGTTGACGAGTTGCCAACAAGCCAATAATGCTGCACATGCGGCTTCGCTTCCTCCTACGCCTTCCATTGCAATGCCCAAGGAGTGGGTAGAAATGAATGCTTACCTCAAAATTGGGGACAATGGTGTGGTGACCATCTATTCACAAAATCCTGAAATTGGGCAAAATGTCAAGACGTCGATGCCAATGATTGTTGCCGAAGAATTGGATGTAGATTGGAAGGATGTTTTGGTCGAACAAGCTGATCTCAATACCAATGATTTTGATAGACAAGTAGCTGGTGGTAGTCAATCCATTCGACAGGGTTGGGAAACATTGCGCAAAGCAGGAGCTGCGGCTCGTATGATGCTCATTGGAGCAGCAGCAAAAAAATGGGGTGTCGATGCTGCTAAATGTACAACTGAAAACGGGCAAATACTAGGACCAGATAATTTAAAAATTGGCTATGGAGCAATCGCTTCGGCTGCCGCTGAAATGGAGCTTCCCAAAGACGAGGACATTCCATTAAAAAAGCTAAAAGATTTTAAAATCATAGGACAAGGCAAAGGCAATGTTGACATAGATAAAATCATTACAGGCAAACCGCTTTTCGGAATAGATACCCGACGAGAAGGAATGCTTTATGCGAGTGTCATTAGACCCAAAGCTTTCGGGCAAAAACTGGAGTCTTTTGAAGATGCCGAAGCCCGTAAAATTAGTGGGGTAAAAGATGTTGTAAAGTTCGGAGACAAAATAGCCATCGTTGCCAATTCTACCTTTGCAGCACTCAAAGCCAAACGCCTTGTCAAAGCCCAATATGTACAAGATGGTCCTGCCGAATCTACAGCAGACCACGATGCGACTCTACTTGCCTTACTGTCCAAAGAGGGAGGCGATGTAAGGCGAAAAGACGGAGATGTTGTCAAGGCATTTGCCGAAGCCGACCAAGTGGTCAAGCGGGTATATGAATCGCCCTTTTTGCCACACAATTGCCTAGAGCCAATGAACTTTTTTGCCCACGTTACAGACGAGAAAGTCATTATGCATGGTCCCATCCAAACTCCTGCTTGGGCAAGGTCTAGAGCAGCAGGTATTTTGGAAAGAGATGAGGCTGATATTCAAGTAAGTATGAGCCGAATGGGTGGTGGATTTGGACGTCGTTTGTATGGCGATTTTTCGGATGAAGCTGTAGAAATTTCTTCTATCGTCAAAGCTCCGATTCAATTGCAATTTAGCCGTGAAGACGATATGACGGCTGGCACTTATCGTCCCGCCATCAAATACCAAATCGAAGCCTCTATTAAAGATGGAGAACT
>JAHDIA010000420.1 GCA_020631035.1 Chitinophagales bacterium
CAATTCATTGGGATGAATCCTTTGCTTGTAACAATTCACTTCTTCACACTTACTGTCAAAGAACGGAAAGTTTAATCTATGAGCGTTTGTTTCACCAGATTTAATGTATATTTACTTGGTCTACAAAAAGTTCATAAAAATAGACAAAGTTAAGCATTGAATTCATTATTTTGTCATGTTGCAAATTTTTAAATATGTTTAAGGAATATTGTCAGTTTGATGGAATTGGCTTAGGAGAGTTGCTAAATAAAGGAGAAGTTACAGCAAGTGAATTGTTGGACGCAGCAATTGACAAAGCAAATAATTTAAATCCCAAACTAAACGCAATCATTCATAGATTTGACAAGCGTGCAAAAAATCAAATTGATAAAGGATTGCCTGATGGTATTTTTAAAGGAGTGCCCTTTTTACTCAAAGACCTTACAGCCATACTTGAAGGTGAGAAAATGACTATGGGTTCGCGTGGAATAAGTTGGGTGCCAGACTACGACAGTGAGCATGTTAAAAGAATCAAGCAATCAGGTGTGCTTATTTTTGGTAAAACCAATACGCCTGAATTTGGTTTAACAATCACAACGGAACCCAAAGCACATGGTCCTACACACAATCCACACAAACAGGATTACAGCACAGGTGGCTCTTCAGGTGGTAGTGCTTGTGCGGTTGCAGCAGGAATTGTACCAATGGCTGGAGCAGGAGATGGGGGAGGGTCCATTCGATTTCCGTCGGCTTGGTGTGGGGTGTTTGGCTTAAAACCTTCTAGGGGCTTAAATCCCTTGGGACCAGATATTGGACAAGAGTGGAGTGGGGCAGTAGCCGATCATATTATCACACGAACTGTGAGAGATAGTGCTGCTATGTTGGATTATACTGCTGGGAGTGAAGTGGGAAGTCCCTATAAAATTACTAAGGATAAAACAGCTTATCTAAATGCAACACTAAGCGACCCCAAGCCTTTAAAAATTGCTTTATCCCAAAAACCATTGATAGAAAATACAAAAGTAGAGCGTGAAGTTTTAGAAGCTTTGTATCAAACTGCCAAACAACTAGAATCACTTGGGCATATAGTAGAGGAGGTAGAACCCAATATAGCAATAGAGCGATTTTGGTCTGATTTTTTTCTTGTTGTTTGTAGCCATGTTGCGGCAAATGAAAATGCCATGAGACGCAGATTTGGCAAGCAAGCAATCTCCCAATTTGAAGCGTCTACCAAAAATATGGCACAGTTGGGAAGAGCTTTAAGAGCCGACGAATTACTATATGCACTAGAAGGTTGGCATTTACACAGTCGTGCGATGGGAGAATTATTGACACAATACGACCTAATGTTGTGCCCAACAGTACCTACAACAGCAGTACCACATGGTGAATTACCAGCAAGTAAAAAAGACGAACTTTTAATGGATTTAAGTGGCAAATTTTCTGCTTTTGGTACAGGAAAATTAGCCTTAAAATCTGGAATGGTACAACAATTGGCTCATCCAGTTTTGAGTAAAATGGCTTTTACAATATTGGGCAATATTACTGGCTTGCCTGCTATGTCGGTACCGCTTCACACCTCATCCAAAGGATTGCCAATAGGAATGCAATTTTATGGCAATATGTGTGAAGAAGCCAAATTGTTTAGTTTGGCAAGTCAGTTAGAAAGAGCCGCTTTTTTTAAAAGTAAATTAGCCCTTTGATCAAACAAACAAATCAGGCATCAACTCATCTTTAAATTTAGGATTTTCAGCATACTGGCTTAGGTCCGTCATACCTTCTTCCAACAAAACTTCTTCATCAATAAAATAATTGCCCGTACACCTTTTACCATCTTTGTTCAAAATATGGAAAGCGGCTTCACCCATAATGCTCGCTTTTCGAGAACGTTCTACCAAATGCTCGCCACCAGGCATACTACTAACCGCTGCGGTTGCAATAGTCGTCTTGGGCCACAAAGCATTGATGCCTACTTGCCCTCTAAATTCTCCTGCCATTCCCAGCACACACAAACTCATTCCATACTTAGCAATGGAGTAGGCTACATGGTTTTTAAACCATTTCTCCTCAAAAGTCAAAGGCGGGGCGAGGTTCAAAATATGCGGATTGTCCGATTTTAACAAGTGCGGTAGACATTTCTGAGAAGTCAAAAAAGTACCCCGTACATTCACCTGTTGCATCAAATCAAAACGCTTCATCGACAATGCCAAAGTGCCACTCAAATTAATCGCACTTGCATTGTTGATACAAAAATCTATTCCCCCAAATTTTGCTACAGTTTGGGCAACAGCATCCTCGACCAATTCTTCCGAACGAATGTCAACCACCAAAGGCAGAGCTTGCCCACCTGCTGCTTCAATTTCTTCGGCAGTGGTATATATAGTGCCTGGCAATTTGGGGTGAGGCGTAGCGGTTTTGGCCGCAATGACCACATTGGCACCCTCTTGTGCTAGGCGCAAGGCAATGGCCTTACCAATTCCCCGACTACCGCCAGTTATAAATGCAGTTTTTCCTTTTAAAGACATAGTGATTTATTTATATTGCAAAAGTACTATTAAAATTAGATAATTGAAACGGAACGTTTGAAGCTTCGTTTGCAAAGTGTGTCCCTGCTATCCGTTTCTATCCCGATAGGGGCTTAGTGCCCCAATATACTGTTTTGTCCAATTTCATTCGTTTAGTGAGTAATGAATGCTTTTACCCAATGCCATATCGGGGATATTCACTACTATCAGGCGTAGGCATCGTTTCTGTACATTCCTTGTCGGTTCTTGCAGCTATCCGCTTCACGCCTTGCTTCTATGGTAAATTCTCCAATCGAATAAACACATTGATTTGCTCCATTTCTTTTACATTTCGAAACAACTGTTGCTTATAAAACTGAAGCACCCTAGCGTCATTGTCGGTCATCAATACTTTTTGTCGAACGTGGGCAAAACGTTCGAGGCAGTGCTTGAGCAAGCTTTGACCAATGCCTTTGCCCTCATAATCGGGCAGCACCAAAATGTCTTGCAAATAAAAAATACTGACATCATCAGAAATGGCTCTAGCCAATCCTACAAGCAATTCATCTGCCCAGGCCGAAACAACATAAGTAGAATTGAGCAAAGCTGTATGCAATTGTTCTGGATGTTTGGTATAAGCATACCATTGATGTGCATTGTACAATTGTAGAAGTTGCTCTTCTGGAAATTTTTTCTGTAGAGAGAAATGAATTGGCATATATTTAATTTTGAGTCTATTTACAAAGATATGATTGATGGTTGATTATATAGAAACATATGGTTTTGTTTTACGTTTAACAAAACAAAAAAAACTATTATGATAAAAGGTGTTGACTCTTCTATTGAGATGTTTGCCCAATTATTAATGGATAGCAATCCACAATACATTTTTTGGAAAGACCCCAATGGAGTTTATCTAGGATGCAATACATTGTATGCACATTTTTGCAATATTCCCAACACACAAGCCATTGTCGGAACAACTGATTATGACTATATGCATAAAGAGGAGGCTGATATATGCATCAGTGCTGACAAAGAAGTCATTGCAACAGGAGATGCCATTCTCAACTTTGAAGAATATGTAACCGATGCGAACGGAGTATCTAAGTGGTACAGCATCAATAAAGTACCACTCAAAGACCAAGAAGGGGAAATTGTTGGCGTTTTGGGAACAATGACAGATGTGACAGAACTAAAAGAAAAAAGCCAAATCATCAAGGATCAAAACGAAGCACTCAACAATCAGGTTATTGAGTTAGAAGCCAAGAACAAAGAACTAGAAGAATTTGCCTACATTGCCGCACATGATTTACAAGAACCATTGAGCAATATTTTGACCTTTTCTAACCTCTTAGATAAGGTGAACTCATTTGACAATGATTTCTTAGAGCATATACTGTCCAATAGCAACCGTATGAGCAGCCTAATTGACGGTTTGTTACAGTATTCAATTGTAGGAAAGAAGTCAGATAAAAAGCTGGTCAACTTGAATGAAGTGGTGCAAATGGCGATGGAGATATTACACGATAAAATAGAGGAGACAAATGCGCAGATAAATGTAAAGAATTTGGGCGAAATAAAGGGCTATCAGGCAGAATTGGTATCTTTGTTTCAGAATTTGCTGTCCAATTCTTTAAAGTATAAGCAAGAAGAAGGAGTTTGCAACATTGTTATCTATACCGAGAAAAAAGAGGAAAACGAAATATGTATTTGTGTTGAAGACAATGGAATAGGGTTTGAGCAAAAACATTCTAACAGAATCTTTGAAATTTTTAAAAGATTGCACACAGATGACGAAATCAATGGAGTGGGTATCGGCTTGTCCATTTGTATGAAAATTATTCGTTTACACAAAGGAGCAATCTGGTGCGAATCCCAACCCAATAAAGGGGCAAAGTTTTTTATCAGTTTACCAAAAGAGTAAATTCAATGAAGTTTGTATTTATAGACGATGATTATTCGGTTAATTACTACCATCAGGTAATCTTGGAAGTAATTGAAGAAGATGTTTTAGAAAGAAAGTATTTTCAAAAAGGAAAGAATGCCATAAAATATTTACAAACGGTAGATGCCAACAATTATCCTGATGTCATTTTTTTGGATCTCAATATGCCTGTTATGGATGGGTGGGAATTTTTGGAACAATACCAAAAGTTAAATTTACCTGAAACCAAAATAGTTGTTTTAACAACCTCTAAAAACCCCAACCATCAAATCAAGGCGAAAGCCAATAAAATGGTTTATGATTATATACAAAAACCTATAGACATTGAGTATTTTTATTTGTTGCTAAATACAACGGCAAAGAAGAATTAATATCAATGATACGTTAGACAATAAGAAGACAAAAATATCTATACAAGAAACATAAAGGCTATAAAAGTCGTTTAAATAAAATATACTGCCCCCCTCTAAAGGTATCTTCACTTATAACCATAACTTTTGTAAGTAGTTGAAATTTATTAAACTACTTATATGCTTCATTTATTTACCAATAGTTGTGTGTAACCTATAAATCCAATCCTAATGAATTTTGCTTTCATAGATGATGACTACTCGGTTAATTATTACCACAAAGTTGTTTTGAGTGCGATTGATGAAGAGCTGCTCAAAGGGACATACTTTGCAAATGCAGAAATAGCCTTAAAATATTTGATGGAGTGTAAACCCAATATTTATCCCAAGGCGATATTTTTAGATTTACATATGCCCGAAATGAATGGCTGGGCTTTTATTGAACAATACAAATTGGAAAAATTACCACATACAAAAATTATTGTTTTAACCAGCTCTAAGGAAACAGATGATAGAATAAAGGCAAATGGAGAAACTTTGGTTTTTGATTATATTTTAAAACCAATTGATATTGAGTACATCTATTATATTATGAAAAAGATACCACAATCCATTGAAGTCTCATAAAGTAATGTTGAAAACAATAAAGTTTCAATTTGAGGCTGGCACACCAGCGTAAAACAATGGGTTGTTATTTGAACATTATTAAACAAAAAAAGGGAGCATCTCCCCAGCAGAGATACTCCCACATGACATAGCAATCACCCAAAAAATAGATTAGTCAATATTGGGTAGTTAAGCCAATATTTCTATGAAATTTCTACAACTTTTTTTACTGGTTTTGCCTCTTCGGCTTTTGCAATTGTTACTGTAAGTATACCATTTTCGTAGGTTGCGTGTACCTCGTCTTTGTTGACTTTGTCGCTAAGTGTGAAGGTTCTTTTGAAGTTCTTATTCACAAATTCCCTCTTAATATACTT
>JAHDIA010000421.1 GCA_020631035.1 Chitinophagales bacterium
GTGCTGATAATCAACCACTTAGCCTTTTTAACTGTCAAACTCAGGAAAACAATATGACACCTTAGAAAATATTGTCAATAGTTTTAACCAACGTTTCCCAGATTTTGATTTGGGGGATGAAGGAGACAATGCCGAGGGAGAAAACATCCTTGCGAAACAAATCCCTGAACGTCTTAAAAAAGATAAAGAAAACCTACAATTCATTTTTAATTCTGATAAAGCAAATGCCAAAGTTACTTGTAATGAAATGATAGATAAAATTATAAGCACTTTGATGTTTACACAAACAGGCATCTTCAAAAAGTATTCGAACGATGAGGTCTTTAAGAAGCAGTACCAGGAGTTTATCTTTGACCTGTTGTGGAGCCAGAAAGGGAGAGGCAATATTCAAGATAAATTATAGTTTGTCATCATTATAAAAAACACATTCTACGAAGGCGACTAAACCTTCTAAAATAGCCCCGATAGCAGCGGTTACCCCGCAGCCTGTAGAGACCTTGCATGCAAGGTCTATCTCTACAGTCGAGGAGTAAAAGCGGATAGCGGGAACACAAGTAGCGACGAAGCACAACCCATTTGCTCCAAAAAATAAAAAGGATTAACCTTAGCAATAATGTAACTTTATGACTTGGATACTCATTATACCAATAATTCTTGTACTCGCACTACTCAGCATTCACCTATATGCCAAAAGCCAATTTGACTTACCAGCCAATGCCGATGCATTAATAGATGAAGTGATTGCCAATCCAAACGACAATCTAGTCTTTGGCAAAATGGAATATGTCGATTTACCAGATACCCAAATATGCTACGAAGACATTGCCGCCAAAGACCTAAATGCCGAAGTAGTGGTATTGTTGCACGGATTAAGCCAAACGATGTTAAGTTTTCCTCCCTACTTTTGCCAGCCTTTTATCGACGCAGGTTTTAGAGTCATCCGAATAGACAATCAAGGCGGTGGAGGTTCTTCTTGGGTCAAAGATTGGGGCAAACCCAACAAATACGATTTAAAAGATATGGCACGCCACGCCACCCAAGTAATGGACCATTTGGGCATAAAGAACTTTCATGTAATAGGGGTCTCTATGGGCGGAATGATTGCCCAACAAATCGCAATAGATGTTCCAAGTCGAGTAGCAAGCCTCACTTCAATAATGTCCTCCCCATACTTTTACGATCCGTCCTTACCCAAAGTTCCCCCCAAATTTATTCTAGGAATTGCCTATTCAATTATCACTTATGGACGCAATCTCAAGACCTTAAAAGCCAAATTACGCTTTAAGTTAGTAACCAACCGAACACTAAAAGGCGACGATAGTTACGAGTGCAACAATAGAACAATTCTGGAAGCAGCCCATTACGAAATAACAAAGAAAAAAGGCTTCAATCCCCGATCTAGAGAACAACATTCCTACGCCATCAAAAAGGCAGGTTCAAGAATAGAAGAATTAAAAAACATCAATGTCCCTTCCCTCGTCATTCACGGCACCGAGGACCCATTGGTACGCCTAGAACATGGGCAGAAGTGTGCTGCCATCATTCCCAATTGTAAAACCCTCTATCTAGAAGGAATGGGACATCATCTTCCAGAAGCCTTCAACCAAGAAATTACAGGAGCCATTGTTCAACTCATTCATTCCACAACCAAAGAGTATCAGTCTAGGAAGTAAATTAGTTATTGGGGGGCATAACAGAATCAACCGTCTTCAACAACATTTGATATATAGCAGCATGCCTCTCTTGTTTGATGAGTACAGTATTGTGTCTAGCGGCCTCAAATCCACCTATAAAATAGCGTTGATACCAAGGATAAACAACTAGGATGCCATTGAGCAAACCTGTATTGGTAACTGTAAGGACAAAAGCTGATAAAAGAAGGGCGTTCAAAGCCAGTGAGTTGATCCCATTTTTAACATCTCCACTGTAAAATTGTCCCAAACCAGGAAGGGCAATACTCAAATAGCTGGCAGTCTGTGGATTTAATTTTGTTACTTTTTGGTTTTTTTGAAACAAGGAGTCAATAGTGTTTTGATAAATTGAATCAGTGGATACATCTTTAAAATGTTCTTGTGAAGTTTCATAATCTTCTAATCCAAAAAAAGCAACTCCAAAATAAAGATTCTTTTTTGCTTCAAAACTTGGGTCGTTCTCCAGACTCAATAATTCAATCAATGCAAGATTGTATTTCTGTTGCAACAATAAGGCATTGCATTTGTCAAAAATCAATTCTGTTCTTAAACTGTCATTATCGGTTTGATAGCTTGCAATGATGTCAAAATTTTGGGCAGCTTTGTGGTATTTTTTCTGTGCCAAATAACAATCAGCTAAAAATTTATAAGCAGTAGGGTAGACATTTAGAGAATCGAAAAAAATCACCCGTTGGAATGCCATAGTTGCAGCTGTATAATGTTGCAATTCAAATTGCTCAATAGCGTGCTCAAAGGTTTGCTCAAGTGTCTGTGCTTTTGTGGGAGTCAATTGGATAAACAAACAGCATATCCACGCAAACAGTACAAGAAGGCATTTTTTCATTGCTTAATAATTTAACTTAAAGTTTTCATCTATTTGCATTCTTAAATTTGTTTGAGCAGAAGTATTGTACCGCTTGGCAGCTTTGTGCGACCCAAATATATTGGCCAAGTAAAAACCAAATCCTATTATGCCAAACGTCCAACCTTGTACACTTTGAATGCCCTTGTTTTTGAACCCTCGATAAGAGGCATAGGCATTTCCGCCCAATATAAGCAAACCAAATAGAGCATCTTTCCAGTCACCTGTATATATTTTACCAGTACCTGGTAAGAGGGTAGACAATGTAGCAGCCAAAGCAGGACTTTTATATTTTTGATTTTTTCCAGCTTCAATGATAAGCGAAGCAGAAGAAAGTGGCTCCTTACTTATAGAGCCCAACTGATTTAAACTCAATTCAGCGGTTTCCCAATTAAATTGCATCATTTGCATATGTAAATGCAAAAACAATCGATCACGCTTGGGCAAAGGAGAATGCGCTTGTGTAAAATCTGCTAACTTAAAAAACAAACCACTTGTAAAAGCATCTTTTGTGTACAACTTTGCAATCGGTATTGGGAATTGCTTGACCACTGGATACATAGATTCTGCCCTTTCTATCATGCGTTTGGGTTGACCAGCCAGACTATAACTACTCAATAATTGAAATTGCAAACTATCATTTTGTGCTTGCATAAACAGAATGCGTTCATACTCTATTGCGGCCAAGTCAAATTGTTGGGATTTATAAAGGTAGCTGGCAAATTCCGATGAATTCTCTAGATTGTACAAATCTGCCTTATCATTTTGAGCAAAGCTTGGGCTTAGAAAAAGACAAGTACACAAGAGAAAAAACACACCTTTAGAGCATGTTAGGAATTGTGCTTTACACCTCAAAGGGCAGGATTTTTGGTTCTGTGCAAAGCTCATTTTGCGCTTAATAGCAGCGCTATTGAGCAAAAAATAGCTGCCGAACAGCGGTTCGACGTTTCGATTCAAAAAGACAACTTTTGAGTGCTGAATGATAATTCCTAACATGCTCTTAATGCTCTGTAATTTAAATAAATTAATCATTAACTGGGTCATAAAGAAGATAGGTTTCGGGATGGATTGTATATTTTTGCTTGTCTAAAGAATTGCACCTAGTTAAACGATCCAATGTATTTAATGCACCAAAGACCAAGCCCTTTTGTTGAATACTTTGTATCCCATATACCGAACAGGAAGGATGGAAGGAGCATCTTTGGCTATCTTGTGAGGAAATGAAGTTTTTATAGAAAAGAAACAAGCTATTTAGAATGATTTTTGTTTCTTTTGGACTATCCATTTGAAAAGACTTGAAATTGTTCGTCTTTGGTCCTTCTATAACTTCACTCAACAAGGCCAAGTTTTTGTTATTTTGCGATACCAAACTTACACTAAAGAATAGAAAGAATAGGAATATTAAATACTTCATTTGTCTAATTCTTTTAATGCATCAATGTCAAAAAGATAGGTGGCATCATTTTCTAAATTATTTACTTTGATGTCACTAAAGCTGGTTAGCTTATAGAATTCCTCCCCTTCAAAAACAGTTATTTGCACAACTTCTTGAGGGAAAGAAACACCATTGACAGTGGTGTATTTTCTGAATATTTGTTTCCCAAGAATTGTTTCATCTGGTGTGAAAAATATGACCCCATACAAGTTACGGTCTTTTTGCGATAAAGCTATTTTACCATAATTTTTTTGGAAATCCTCAGGTGGAAACCAGTTTGTGATAACCAAGTCTCCCGATTTTTCAACTGAATTAATAGTATACTTTAATTTTTCCAATCCAAAGTTATCTAAACTTCCATTCAATGCCAAGCTAAAAATAGACATCTGATTTAAGCTCGGAACAGTTTGAGTTGTAATAGAATCCTCTTTGATAATGTATTGAACAGTATCAGTTACAACCAATTTTGCTTTATCTGGAAAGCTAATTTCATAGACAATTTTATTGTCATTTTTGTCAAAAAACACCTTTCCCATGGTCAATTTTGATTTGCCATTAGGTGTTTTTTCTTTTGCACTAAATGTCGCTTCTATACGGAAGTTTTCCTGTGAGTTGGAAATTTGAGGGAGAAAAAAGAGAGAGAAAAGAAAGACTAGTACCCAAGAATAGTTTTTCATATGTAGGTTAAAAAATATAAAAGAGATTAATCAAGTGCAAAACACTTGATTAATCCCTGAAAATTGTTTAAATAAATTATTATTCTTGAGTAAATGTCATCTTACAGCAAAGACAATACCATTGGTAATACCACTTAGCACGACATTTGCACCTACTCCAATCCAATAAGAAAGCTTTTCATTCTTGGTACTACTATCGTCTAAAACGACTACAAATAATCCAACAGGGCAACATAAGAAACCCCATAAGAAAGGACCCCATTCCATATCGTCCAATGTAAACTTGGAAGCCATTAAGGCATAGGAATGAGCCTCTAATTCAAAATCAAGTGTACTAGCAACTTCATCAAATGTTAAGTCTGGACTGCTAGTCACCAATGATTCTAATTCTGTTAGCTCACTTAATTGAGCTTCCATAGCAATCTCATCGATGCTAAATAAATCTGCATTAGTCGCTAAACTGTTTGCAGAAACCATAAAGAAAAGCAAAATGATAGTTAAGAAGTGTTTCATTTTAAAAGGGTTTTTTATTGTTTAAACAAATATAGAAATAATTATCTTTATAGCAAAAAAGTACAGTAAAAAATCATACTTATTTTGCTTCAACACACTCAAAAAACAAAGTAGTTCAATAATAGTCAAATATTTCCATAGTCAAATGGATGTTTTTTGTAATATCATAGCTTCCAAAAGAGGAAAGGACATCAAATTGGTTTAGAATTTTGACCAGACGCTTAATCTATAAATGAATAGCAGCTTAAATGGCAAAGCCAATGATTGTGACAATACTAAACATTATAGACTAAGAGGGGTTTCAATGGCTTGAAAGTCAGGTCTTTATGATTGAATGGGAGAAGTTGTTATTAAAAAATGGAATAATTTGAATTAATCACTGATATTTGTTAGTTTAAGAACCTATTCCTCACTTGACTGAGGATCATTAATGAAATGATATATTTCGACTTCGTTTCAATTGAGGTCAAATAAATAGAAGTGTTATGCCCCAAAGTATACTCTCAGCTTTAGAAATGCTAAGAAAATCCGCCACCACTGGAAAAAATTATGCTAAAAATGAATA
>JAHDIA010000422.1 GCA_020631035.1 Chitinophagales bacterium
TGAACCACACCAATCACACGGATGTTGTTTTCATCATATGCTTCAGGCAAAGTGTAGGTAAAGTTATGGCTATAAGTTTCACCCTTGTTGATTTCCATTGGCAAACTTTCTGTTACACCCCAAGCAGTACCCAAAATAGCACGACCTACGTGATCGTAAACCATTTCAGAAGCAGGAACAGGGTCGCCAGCCGTTGTCCAATCGTGTCCAGCACCTTCCAAATTACCAGCACCACCACCTTGGTAGTAGTTAACTTGATTGTAACCTGTACCAGTACCAGTAACGTGCATTTCTACAATCATAGCATTAAAACGGTATTCCTCATCTTCAGAATTTAGAATAAATTCAGCCTCAACATCAATAGAGATTTCTCTAGATGATGCATCAAAAGAAGCTGTAGTAGAAACAGCCGCACTTGGAATTTCAGAAGCAACACGATTTAAAAACACTTGTTCAAAGTCAGCAGGGTCAACCTCAACTGCTCTATCTGCAACACCACTTGGATAACCACCAATGTATTGTGCCATAGCAGCATCCCATTCAGGGTTTGCCATAGGATCACCATTGTGAACTGCTACAATAATGGCATTGGGATAGTTTTCTTCCATATACTCATTGAAAACGTGTCCACGAGGACACCAGCCACACCAAGTACCAGTACCTTCTTCCAACAAGACATATTTTTCTGGAATCTCTGAAACAATGGTCAAAGTACCTTCTATAACATTATTCTCAACATTGGCATCATCATCGCCACCATTGATGTTGTGAATGGTCATAATTACTTCGTACTCTCCTTCTTCAGCAATATTGTCACCCAAAGAAAAATCATAAGTACCGAAAGTTGGTATGTCCAAATCTTCAAAAGAAACAGTTGTTTCTTCTCCATTCAAAGAGTAAGTAACATCAAAAGAGGTAATGTTGTTGCCACCAACATTGGTAATGGTGCCACCCCATTCAGTATCAAGTCCGATCAACCATTCGTCAAGAGCCAATGCGCCATCTACAGCTGCAGGAACAAAAACGCTTACATTGTCAACACCAAAACCGAAGTTCCAGCCACCGCCATCATCATATCTAAAGCGCATTTCAACAACTTCTGCTCCAGCGGTGCCTTCCAAAGTCAAACCATATCCATCTACAAACAAACCTTCTGTACCATCAAATTCAATAGTGTTCCAAGCCAAGCCTGTTTTATACTCAAAGAATGCTTGCTCATCAGCACCTTGGTAATCACCATTGGCAAAAAATACATCAAAAGAAATCAATGCATCTGATTCTGCATCACTCATATCAAGTATGGGCAAATTCAAAATATCATTGGATTTGTCACAGTTACAACCATCGTCATTGGTTGCTGCAAAGGAGGTATGGTCAGGAAAAGCCAAGAAATCAGAACTCAACTGGGTAGTAGTACCGAAATTATAACCACCATCAGTTGCATTGGTTTCTATGGTCCAACCTTCAGGTAGTTCCCCACCTTCAAAGTCTTCAGAAAGCAGTACTTGACCAGATACCAATGAAGTACCTGCAAAAAAAACTGCTAGGATTAATAAATAAGTTTGGGTAAACCTTTTCATCATATAAATGTTATTTTAGAATTTATTTGTCTGTGTAAATATAGGAAATCTAGGTAGCCTGCGTAATACAAATGCTTTTCTTCTATATTTTTGTATTACTTAGGACAATTAAATACCACCGTAAATGAATTATTAAGGAATTGGGACGGAATGTTTGGGGACTTCGTTTGCAAGTTTGGTCCCCGCTATCCATTTCAAGCCTGCGGGCTGACACATAGGTCAGCCCCTACGCAGGGCTTTCCATTTCTATCGGCGGTTCGACGATTCGATGTATTTGGCAAGTTTATATCCTTCGTTGCTTCTGTTTTATATTTTGCCCAATGCCTGTTTCAAATAATCAATATTGTGTATTGCCATAGGGTCTCTGCCTCGCTCATTACACAAATACAATGACAACCAATCTCCAAAATGTATCCAATACAAAGATTTTTCTAGTATAGAATCCCCTTTACAGACAATATCGGCTTCTTTTGCACTGTATTTTGAAATGATTTCTTTGCAAATATCCAGGCGAGCAAGCAAGCGTTTAGGAGCTGCATTGTCTCGCAAATAAAGTACACCTAGATTGGGCTGTACTTCTCCCCAACCAACAATCTCATTGTGGTTCATTTCTGGAATGACATGATGCCAACACAGCATTTCTGCATTTTCATTGATTTGTTGCCGCCAACGAATGCCCACTCCCTCATACTCTGGAAAAGAATACATAATGAGCAATTGATCTTTTAGGTTTTTCGCCAATTGTTGGCTTTGATCTTGTATATCACTTAATTCGTTTTGAAGCAATTGAATACCAGCTTGCAATTGTGCCTCAAAATCTTGAGTAATCAAGCCATATTGATGCAAAATGTACAATTGTTGTACCAAAGAAAAACCCAAACAAGCCCTCGGAGGATTGCCACTTGGTATCGAAATATAAGGAATGTTTTGCTCTTTGGCATGGGCTTCCATTTGTCCTCCTGTAGTAATGCATACAATTTGCGCACCTTTGTCAATGGCTTCCAAGAAACTGCTTAGGGTTTCTTCTGTATTGCCCGAATAAGAGGACGCAATGAACAAAGTGTGTTCATTGACATAATTGGGAATGTGGTAACGATTGACAATCTCAAAAGGAATACCCAATTGATTGGATAGGACATTTTTATTGATGCGTGCCGCTATACCTGAACCACCCATGCCAGCAACAAGAATGTTGTGAATGGGGACATTGCCCTTGTCAATTTGGATAGATTGTCCTATCTCAATTGCTTGTTTGAGTTGGTCAGGAAAGCTTAAAATTAATTCTTCCATAAGTTTGGTACTTGCATTTTGTCTACAAATGTATTTTATAAGTATGGAATACTCATTAAAGAATTTAAATATTAAGTATGAATAACAAAAAAAATAACAAAATATTGGGTTTTAAGGGGGAACAAATAGCAGAAGCCTACCTGCTTCGTAAAGGTTTTGCCATTTTACAAAAAAATTGGCGGTGGAGGAGACTCGAAGTAGACTTGATTGCTAGAAAAGATCCATACCTCATTTTTGTAGAGGTCAAGACCCGAAGCAGTGCCCATTATGGCGATCCATTGGAGGCGGTTGGGCGCAAAAAAGAACGTTATTTGTCCAATGCGGCTACTGCCTACATCAGAAAGTTTGGGTGGGAGCAAGAAGTTCGTTTTGACATCATTACCATCATCAAAACCGAAGGCAAGGTACGACTGCGCCACATCGAAAATGCCTTTTTTCCTATAGAGACCTATTAATTGGTTGATTAATGAAGGGGGAAATGTTCAGCAGTTGACGCTTTGTGTGTCTGTAAAGGAGAATATCGTCAATAGTCCGTACATTCGTGGGCTACGGTGCCACTGATAGAGAAACGACGAAGGGAGGCGTAAAATAAAATACGCCTGATTGCAATGGATATGGCGGTATACATCCGTGATGGTATTGCGTGTAGTATGTGTGTAGAGACGTTGCATGGAATGGTAGAGACGTTGCATGCAACGTCTGTACTGACGTGGCAGTGAATTGAAATATTTCCCCAATGGCGTGGCGGTGAATCGAAATATTTTCAATGCCGCCATAGAAATGGAAAGCAGGGAGCCCCAAAGGTTTGGAAAATCAGCGTTCCGTACAAAAAAGGAAAAAAATAATCAATACAAGATTGAGCATGATGAGATATTTACTTTTACTGTTGCTGGTTGGTTTGACAGTACAAGCCCAAGGTCCAGAGCAGTTTTTAGGAAAAAAAATGAGTGCGGAAGAAGCTCTCAAAATGGAAGATTATTTGAAAAATATGGAGGCGAGTGGTATTGTCGATCCACCTCAATCGCCTGTACGAACCCCTGCCGAGTGGGAAGAAGCCAAGGCATTGGTCATAGCTTGGACAGCCTTTCCTGCCATCCTTCGACAAATTGTACAACATGCCAAGGAAGAAGTGGAGGTCATCATCGTAGCAGACAATCCAACAGGAGTAGTCAATTATTTGAACAATTACAACATTGACACAGTCAATGTCTCATTTATCAATGCTCCCTACAATTCTATTTGGATTCGAGATTATGGACAATGGTCGGTGTATACCAATGAAGTAGACTCGCTTTTGTTGGTCGATTGGATTTACAACCGTCCTAGACCTGCCGACGACCAAATTCCAACCCATGTTGCCGAATATTACGATTTGCCACTTTATCAAACCATTGATCCACCCTACGATTTGATGCATACGGGCGGCAATTTTATGACCGATGGTTTGGGAACAGGTTTTTCGTCCAATTTGGTCTTGGATGAGAACGACGGAGCTGGACCTTCCAATATCAACTACCCAATCCATACCGAAGAGGAAATAAACGACATTATGCAGCAATTTATGGGCATCAATCGCTTTATCAAAATGGAGAATTTGCCCTACGATGCCATTCACCACATTGATATGCATATGAAACTCTTGGACGAAGAAACCATATTGATTAGTGAGTATCCAGAAGGAATTGCCGATGGTCCACAAATAGAAGAAAACATTGCCTACATTCAAGAAAACTTTTTGTCTTCTTTTGGAACACCTTATGACATTGTACGCATTCCTGCTCCACCAGATTTATTGGGGGATTATCCGAATACAGGTGGCGATTACCGAACCTTTACCAATAGCATCATCATCAACAAAACCATTTTGGTGCCTGTTTATGGTTCTAGTTATGAAGAAGGCGCACTTGAACTATATCAGTCTCTAATGCCTGGTTACAATGTAGTGGGTATCAATTGCAATCAAATGATTCCGTCCTTTGGAGCCTTGCATTGTATCACCAAATTGGTTCATACCGATGATCCAATGTGGATTGTCCACCAAAAGTTGAGAGATGTCAACGATTCTACCAATTTGGAAGGCTATCCAACGGACGCCCTCATTCGTCACCGTTCAGATATTGCTGAGGCAACTTTGCATTATCGTACCCACGAAGATTCGGCATATGTCGCAATTGATATGACAAGCGACAATGCACAAAATTGGTCTACACTCATTCCTGTTCAATTGGATAGCACCAATGTTCAATACTACATTGAGGCGACGAGTAATTCAGGCAAAACCCAAAGAAGACCAATGACAGCTCCCGAGGGGTATTGGGCTTTCAATGTCTACAATGGCATTACTGATTTCAATGATACCATCACTATGCCCATTGATACAATGATGATGGATACGATGGATGTAGATACGATGCCAATGGATACAACTATGATGGATACCACTGGTGTAGATACTATGAATGTTGGTTTATTCGAGTTAAATGTGGAGGGCAAGGGCATTGTTCAAAACATTTATCCCAATCCTGCTTCGACTAGGGTGGTATTGGATGTGTATACTTTGTTTGCCAGTGATGCCACTCTACAAATCTTGAATACCGAAGGCAAGGTGATGATACAAGAGGATTTGGGTAAGTTGCCAGAAGGTGAAAATCAGTTTGTATTGGAAGTAGATGAGTTAACGAAAGGCATTTATCTCTTACAATTGCAAACTGAGTTTGGCAAAGAAGTTTATAAAATATTGATAGATAATTGAGAATCAAAAAATAGATATTGGAACATAAAGTGTAACTTTGCCGTTCTATTAAAAGTTTAGAGCATGTTAGGAATTGTGCTTTACACCTCAAAGGGCAGGATTTTTGGTTC
>JAHDIA010000423.1 GCA_020631035.1 Chitinophagales bacterium
CAACCACAAAGTTACGAACTTATTTCGTACACGTTCCTTAGCAATAACAATCTCTCTATCACTCCCTAAATTTAGCAAATTTTGCTTGAATAAGTTAGAAAAGACGAAAGAAATATACAAGCTATTGAGAAAATGCCAACTTCATACATAAATACAATAAGCATATGCTCAACCTGCAAGAGGTAAACACTATCAGTGTCCTTGCTTACGACTTTATAGATTTATTACTTATGCTAGGGAAGTGTTGGCATCAGTGATTCTATATTTGGGGATTAAATCACCTCACTTACCCTACGTTTTCTCCCCTTTTTCTTGGCTTAAATTTAAATTTTATTGAAAAAAACACCTGAATCGATGGGTTTTTAAAGTCTTGTTTTTCAGCGATTTAGCTTGCGATGTTTTGCTTTTGGCTGGCGTATTAGGCGAATTAGTGTGATTTTTTTAGACTTGCTTAAGATTTACCTTTGTTGTAGATGGCTAAAAAATAGCTTGTTGTTTGATAAGCTGTTTTTAAATTTTAAGTCGTCTTTTTTGATAGAACGTTCTTTAAACCTTTGTACAAAAAACTAACTAATTTTTAAACTTAATACATTGTGAATTTATTTGACAATGTATTTAAAATACTGAAAAATGACTTTAAAAAATATACAAATACTGGCCGTACTTTTGCTAATAGGCTTTGTTGCAGTTGACGCCAGTGGACAAGGAGCGTCTTTTGTTAATCCAGAAACAGGACAACTACACAAATTTGTTGCGGGCAATTATACCGATTTAGGTGTGGACAATAATGGCAATATGTCCAATACAGAATCTACTGTTCGTAGCCATGCTGGATCGGCATTGGATAAATTGAAAAATGTAGGCGTTACCAATGTAAGAGTTTGGCCATTTAGACACAATGAGAATGATTACAACAAAATGGCTAATCGAGTAAGTTGGTTGGCATCAGAAGCGGCTCAAAGAGATATGACTTTGGTGGTCGATTTGTTTGATAGTTCAAGTCAAAATTCTTATGGGCACATCACTGAAAATGAAGCTAGAATTGACAATATGATTAATGTTGTCATTGCACAAAATGCGAACAAATCAAATATTTATTGGTCTTTGGGAAATGAGATAGGAGGCTATGAAAACCCATTGGCTTTTGCTACTTTTTATGAGAACAAAGTGGCTGCTATGAGAAGTGCAGGAGCCTTACACATTAGTTTTCATCCTGTACCTGGTTCCTTAAACCACGATTGGACAGGGGTTTCTAAAGTAGCTGCTGAGAGATGTATAGCAGCCTCTGATGATGTGTCTCCACATTTTTATGCTAAAGGGGCAGTCAGCAATGAGGGAAGTGTGAATGGATTAGAGTTGGGTTCTTTGCAACAATTGATCGAAATAGGACACAACTTGTGTAAACCTGTCATCATTGGCGAATTTGGAATCAAGGCGGATTGTGATCCTCCGCATACTTGTAACAATGGTTGTACAGAGAATTACTCACAACGTACAGCTGCAAATATATCAGGCTGGTTGAATTATTTTGAGAATACGCTCAAGGTGGATCAAGTCTCTTTTTGGCAATTTAAAAAGGAAACTTTGGGGCATTTAGATGCAGAAAGTTATACGCCAATTTTCAATTCAGGAGGATGTATTGGCAATGGTACACACGAAGATGCAATGAGTGGCTATTTGAACAGTACACCCAATCACCCATCAGAGACTTGTACTGGTGGAGGCGACCCACCAACAAGTAATCCAACTAATGTTGCTTTGAATAAAAGTATTTACGGGCAAACTTCTCAATATAGTAGTGCTTTTTCTGCGGCTAAAGCCATAGATGGGCAACTCAATACCAAATGGACTACAGGAGGGACTAGAACCAGTGAATATATGATTGTTGATTTGGGACAACAATACAATATTAGTCAGTTTAAATTACAACAAGCATCGGCAGGGGGAGAAGCACATTACTACAATATGGAAAGTTGTTGGTTTGGCTATTGGGCAAATTCTAAATGGAATTGGACTGGACAAAATTACCCCAATCAATACAGCAATACTTTTACCAAGAATGTGAGTGTGACAGCACGTTATGTGGTGCTTTGGACCAACAACCCTAACTTTATTACGTTTGCGGATGACAAATATGTACGTTTGCCAGAGTTTGAAGTGTATGGAACAAGTGTGAATGGAAACAGATTGGCATCAGTAGAGCTAGAACCTGATGTAATGCCCAATTTGAATTTCTCAGTTTTGCGCCCTACAGTCTTTCCCAATCCAGCAAGTAAATCGAATGTGGTCATTAATTTTGATGTAAAAGAAGAATGTGAAGGAACACTCTTTATTTATTCAGATAAAGGACAGATTGTAAAGGAAATCCCAACGGGTTTGCTGGAAACAGGGACACAAAGAATGAAGGTAGATTTGTCTGGTTTGAATACAGGTACTTACTTTTATAAAATTACTTTGCCTGGTGTACGTACCGAAGCTCAAAAGTTGATTTTAATGAACTAAGGTTTTGCAGGGTCGGATGAGCGGGAGGATGCTCGCTTGTACGAAGTATGAAGCCTGCGTTGGCTAACCAGAGTGAACAAAGCCATGAAAGACGCACGCTGCCCCATCCTTTGACAAGCTCTCATCAATTTAATTTGACAAGCTCATCAAGCCTAATTCAATAAGCTCAGAATAAAAAAATCCTCCTAGAAAATAAGTTTGCATTCTAGGAGGATTTTTAAATCAATTTTAGATTTTATTCAGATAAGATATGGCATTTCTTTAAGGGATGTCATATCTAATTTTCGTTCTTTGACAATTTGATTACTGTATGTTCATTGCATATTTAAGTACAAAGTTACGAGGCGCTTCGATCAATGCTGGTCGAACGGTATATTCGTTGTTGAATATATTGTTGCACACAAAACTGATTTGTGCACTTTCAGTAATATTGTACAATAGACGCATATCACAAACTATTTCGCCAGAGTCATTTATTTTTCTGTACTTGCCAATTTCAAGTTCTGGGAATTCTAAAAAGACTTGGTCTACTGCTTTCATAAAACTGTTGAATTTGGTCGCAAAACCAAGTGATATTTTTTTATAGTTGGCTTGTGCATCTAATTTAGCAGTATGATTGAAACGGTATTTTAACACATTCTCATCGGAAGACGAACGTGCTTGTTGTTGTTCGTTGAAATCTTTGAAAACAGGATCAATATAAGTATAACCTGTTAAGACATCTATACCAAAATCATCGCTAAACTGACCTCTACCAGCAACGGTCAACTCAAGACCTGCAATGCGTGTGTCACCTGTATTGATGGTACTAAAACCTGCAAAACCATCAGGTAAACCATCTATTCCTAGTGACTCATTGTCACCAAAGGTAAATTCCATCATATTGGTATACTCTGTCCAAAAAGCTGCAACATCTACAAAGCCAAGCCAATCGCCTATTCCGAATCCTTGTTTAATAGCGATTTCACTACTCCAGCCTGTTTCAGACTCTAATTTGGGATTCCCTAAAAGACCAATGACGCCCAAATCAGTTGTCACAAAACGTTCGGCAATGGTAGGGTAGCGGTAACCTTGTCCAAAAGAAGCTCTTAAGAAGGTATATTCAGCAGCTTGGTAATTGACACCAAGACGGAATACAGGACGTGCTTCCCAATCTTCATTCTCCTCTATACTGACAATGCTTGTGTCGTTCATTCCTGCCGTGTTGGTAGTGATGGAGAGAGAATCATAGTTTAAATTTATTCTATTGGTTTCATAGCGGGCACCAACAGCAATGTTGAGTCTTTCAAAAAACTTTTTATCTGCTTGTAGATAAACGGCATAATTCTGCGCTCTAAAAGTGGTATCTCCATAAAGCTCTGCATCGGTATTGGCAAAAGTACCAACTAACCCAGCCGTTACATTGGTCGCCAAAGAAGGAATACGGGTATAGAATTGATATTCACCATACCATTGTCCTGTATTGATGCCTTGGTCGGTATCGGTTTCGTTGTCACTTTTAAAGTAGCGAGCTCTCAATTTGTGGGTAGTATAATCCCCAGAAATATAATTGACAAAAGGATCAAGAATGAGTTGGTAACGATCGTTATTGGTCTCAGCTACTTGTTCCCATTGGCGGTAAGCTCCAGCTCCCATCCCATCCCATATAAAGAAGGAAGTGGATTGTGCCAACTGTCCAATGGCATTGAGTCCCCAGGAAAGTCCTTCAACACCAGGTACACGGTGTCTAAACCCAAGATTGAGTCTGCGTCTGTCCTCTCTTTGTGGAGACCGCCAACTAGATCTGTTGTAAAGATAAGCTCCCCCTACAAAATCCCAATTGCCAAATTTTTGTAGGTGACTCAAAGAAGCTCCTTCAAAGTGTGGTTGGGTTTTGCCCCAAAAACTTTTGTAACTAGTATCTACTCTGATAATTCCTATTGGGCCTATCGTATCTGTAGTTATCACTTCATTGTCACGAGGGTTTTGGTAAATACCTGTAAAAACAGAAAACTTGGTAATGGGTTTGTCTTTGGCATATTTGGTACGGACATTGACGATTCCATTTAATGCCGCAGATCCATACAATGCAGATGCTGCACCTTTGATGATTTCGATTTGCTCGGTATTTTCCATAGGAACGAGATTCCAGTAGGGAAAACCAGCATCGCCTGTCAACATGGGAATACCATCCATCAACAACAATACTCTACTACCTGCGCCATAAGAGTAGCCACTACCACCCCTAATATTGGCTTGTCCGTCAATGATGTTGACACCAGGTACTTTGTCAATACTTTCGTCAATAGCAACATTTGCGGCATTTTCAATCAGGTCAGTGGGGACAACTTCAAGAGATACCGTAGATTCCCCCAAAGAGGTTTCGTACTTGGTTCCTGTTACAACAACAACATCAAGTAGAGCAGATTCTTCTGCCATTGTAATATCTAAAGTTGTGTAATTGCCTTTGCTAACTTCTACTTGGTGGACTTGTTCTTCCATTCCAATGTAGGTGAATTTTAATTCGTATGAACCTGGTGAGACATCTATTTTATAATTTCCATCTAAATCAGTTCTGGTTCCCTGTAAGTTACCATCAAGTTCGTAAGATACTGTTACCCCTAACAAGGGAAAAGAGGTGTCATCCATAACAGTACCCATTATCCCAGTTTGAGCATTTACTGTTGTAAACAACAACAATAGTGCTAGCATGGTAACTGTGTTTAGTGCAAGTTTTTTCATTAAAAAAGTTTAAATTTTTAGAAAAAAAAGGAATTGTCGGTACTTTTCCTTACTTTTATTGTTAGGTAAATAATGAATAAAGATAGTGTATGAAACGAAAATTACTAATCTTATTAGCATTCTTTGCATTTTTTGTGCCAAAAATGTCAGACGCACAAACAATTGCTGATTCCAAAGATAAAAATCATATCAATAATTTTGATATTAAAGATATTTTTGAGGGAATTTATCCGAATCCTGTTAAGGACATCGCTAATTTAGTACTCAATACACCCAATAGCCAAATATTGGAGCTTGAAATTTATGATTTAACAGGTAGTTTGATGTTTAAGGAAGACTTAAATACTGAAAGTGGTAAGAATGAGTTTTCTTTAAATGTTGTTGATTGGTCAAGTGGAGTCTATTTTTGCCGCATCAATGATGGTAGTCAGGTAACCACCAAGCGAATGGTTGTGGATAAGTAAGTACACTAGAAAACAAACTTTTTAGGTTCTT
>JAHDIA010000424.1 GCA_020631035.1 Chitinophagales bacterium
AATATTAAAAAACATAAACTAAAGCTATGAATGTAACAACAAAGTATTTATCCCTTGGAATTGCCCTTTTATTGAGCTTAATAGCTTGTGGTTTGAACAATGACAAAACGGTTCAACAGGAAAATTCTAAGGTAGAAACGCAAGTAATGAACAAACCTAAAACAACCAAAATGCAAAACGGAAAACAAAAACGGACTCCCACAATTTGATGAGTGGAGTAAATTGTATGGCAGAGCTGTAGAACAGAATGCCTTTATATTGGACGATGCCCTTCCTGAATTTCGGGTGGGATTGTACAATAAATTTACCCCCGAACAATATCAAGCCCAAAACATCAAAATAAAGGAAGTGACTTGGAAAAAAGACCAAGATCATTTCTTCACTGCTTGGTATGCCCAAGAAGCTCGCAAAGATTGGATACTAGCAGATACATTTACTTGGCACAAAGAAATGGAATTTTAATAAAAAACGAAATATACGACCCTTAAAAAAAAATATATGAAACCCATAACCAAAGTCTTCATCAATGGAGAAGATCTCAGCGATTTTACCTACCTAAGTGTAGAGCAAACAATGTACGACCACCATAGTTTTGAGTTGGTCATTGGCCACGAAGTAATAGAAGAATTGGGCAGCAACACCCTAGATAAGTCCAAGGATTGGTTGGGCAAAGTTGCCATTATTTTATTTAAAACCAATGTTTTTTTAGGCATTGTCACTTCCGTTAATATGGAACACAATCACGGATTGTTTGGAGACCTTGTTGTCCGTGGATTTTCTTCTACTATTCTGTTAGAATCTGCCCCACATCTTAACTCTTGGACAGAAAAGGCTTTAAGGGATATTGTAGACGAGGTAATGAGCGGTTTGGGTGCAGAAGTAGAGCCTCAATTCCAATCGACCATTGGATATATGGTACAATATCGAGAAAGTAATTTTCAATTTTTGCGTCGCCTTGCCTGTGATTACAATGAGTGGTTTTTTTACAATGGCCAAAAATTGGTTTTTGGGAAGCCCGCAGAGATACCGACCATCCCTCTTTTTTATGGAACAGATATGGACAATGTACGTATATCGCTCAAAGTACAGCCTGTTAAATACAATGCATTTTCCTATCACTCAATGAACAATAAACCCATTGTTGGAAGTACTGAAGACAATGTTAGTGGTTTAGGCGAATTGGGAGCACACGCTTTTAATGCTGCCAAAGAAACATTTATTTTAAATCCTCTTTTAAGTTCAGGACCACGTATTCCCGACAAAGGCAGTCTCGATGATGTACTCAAAAACCTCCAAAATTCAGCCGCCTCCAGTCTCTCTATGGCAAGTGGAAACAGCAGCAAGCAAGAGCTCCGCCCAGGAGTCATTGTTGATTTTAAGGCAAATATATTCCAAGCACTGGCTTGGAAAACCAAGCCTTTTGGACAATACCTAGTGACCAAGGTTCACCACCAAGCCACAGGCGTAGATGAGTATACCAATTATTTTGAAGCCATTCCAGCAGGGGTAACAGTTTTACCTGAACCCCAAATACCACGTCCTACAGCTTATCCTCAAATCGGCCAAGTCATTACCAATGCCGACCCAGAAGGCAAGGGGCGTATCAAGGTACAATTTCAGTGGCAACCCAAGGGTGTCAGTACCAACTGGATTCGGGTAATGACGCCAGATGCGGGAGTGAGCGACAAAGTGGGTACCAATAGAGGCTTTGTTGCCATACCCGAAGAAGGCGACCAAGTGATGGTTGGCTTTAGATATGGTGATCCCAATCGTCCCTTTGTATTGGGGAGTATGTTCCATGGGATGAGTGCGGCTGGTGGGGATGCCAAAAACAAGATGAAGAGCATTACTACCAGAAGTGGTAGCACCATCAGTTTCAATGATGATGAAAACGACGGTTCCATTACCATAAATGACCCCAGTGGCAATGTGGTGATTATGGATGGTTCAGGCAATATGACTATTTCAGCACCGAATCGGATGGTGTTTAATGCGACGGATATTGTGATGAATGCGGGGAATACCTTTAGTATTTATTCTCAACCTGGTGAGAATGGCTCGGGAGAAGGAACCTTTACACTAGTAGCCAAGAAGGACATTTCGATTGGAAGTGAGACAGAAAGTGTTGGCATCAAAGCAGAGACAGAAATGAACTTAATATCTAAGGATGTTACCAATCTCTCTGCCAGTTGTACTGCCAATTTGGGTAGTGATACTGTAAATGTTGTAGGAGAAACCTTAACCACTATTGATGGACAAAAAGTAAAAATTAACGGCTAAAGATCAAAACAATGAATACAGAGAAAAAAGTTTGGAAATACGAACTCAATATAAAAGGGCAAACCAAAATACAAACCAATATCAATCATTATCATATCAAAATTGGCAATGAATTGATACACGAACGTTCTTTCCCAAAAACGAAAGAACATGTTTTTAAACTCAAAGAAGTGAGTTATGAATTGATGGATTATGAAGACCCTGTAGCCAAGCAGATTGTAGAGATGACCAATATGCTTTGTGTCATTTATGAAGACTTACACTTTGTGGTTGACAAATATGGACGGCTTAAAAAATTGCTCAATGTTGAAGAGGTTCGAGAAAAATGGGAAAAGGTCAAAGCCAAATTGGTCAAGGAACATCCATTGATGTCTTTTGATGTGATTCGAGCCAAAGAATTTGAATTGAGCAATTTGGATATGGAACTGCGGAATTTGAGTTTTATTCATTTTATTCATACATATTTCTTTATGTTTGGTCGAACCGAAACCGATGGATATTTTGACATAGAAGAAATGGACCGCTTTGGGAATGGGGTGGTCATTCCTGTAGGAGTGGTTTACAGTCATAGAGCAACAGAAGAGGGCAAAATGTTGTCAAAATTTCGGGGTGATTGTCGGAAAAAACAAGATGCTACCCTTCGTCTACGCAAAGCAGTCAAAGACGACAAAGCACATTTGTTTTATAAAATGGAAGGAGAAAGTATATATGATGATGCAGGGATGTTGGCAGAGGCAGAATTGACCATAGAAGAACAGATAGGGGAAAATTATTTTACCCATAATTATGTCACCCTAAAAGAATATGCTGATGCGTGAGGAACAATATCTGACGGAAAAACACTATTTGGTTTGTAGCAAAGGTATATTGCCCAAAAAAGTAAAAGTAACCAGTCAAACCTCAACCACATTTAGTGGTCATAAGGCTGCAACGATGATGGATCGGCAGTTGGAGAACAATTTCATTTGTTTGGGTGCAACTGCTTTTGGTGCAGGAGTAGCGGCAGGTTTGGCAGCATTTGCAGCGGCTTGTTGTATACCAGGTCCAGGTTGGGTAGTTGCTGCAATTATTGGGGTGGCGATTTTGGCGGCAGTAGGTATAGCGATGTATTTGTGCAAATGTGCGGCAAGTTCGAGGATATGGACATTGCAGTCGCCCATTAGTTCAGTAGAGAACAAACCGACCTTGCTTTTGTCGTCCATTTTGACGTGTCCAGCACAAGGAGGAACAGTTACTCCAAAAGAAACCTTTTGGGCAGCCTTTGGAAGTGTGGCACTCAATAATTTATTACACATCGCCAATTTTGCTTTTGGCTTTTTAGCAGGCCGAGGAATGGGAGCAATAGGTTTACAAGGTTGGGGGGCAGCAACCGCAGCTTCAGGAGCTGGAGCTGGAACGGGTGCCGCAGTTATGACTGGATTGAGAGCAGCAGGTTCTGCCTTTTTGCAAACAGCCAAGAAAGAGTTGGCAGAGCAGTTTACTTTGAGAGGCTTTGGCTCTTTGATTCGAGCACGCCAGTGGTTGTGTGTGACACTTAGAGGATTGGGTATAGCAGGTGGTTATTACAACCAATATACCATATGGAGCGATGATACCAAGACGCTTCCACAAAAACTCCTAGCAAGTGGTGCAGGTCTGATTTTGGATATTTTTGCAGCCAAAGGAGCGAGTTTGTCTTGTTTTCCAGCAGGGACCAAGGTCCATACCCAAAATGGACTGGCAGATATAGAGAAGTTGCGGGTAGGGGATATGGTGCTGACCTTTAATGAGGAAATGAAGGAGTTGGAGTACAAGCCCATTGTAGCGGTTCACCAACGCCATACCTTGCAAATGTTGAGTTTGGAGTTGCCAACAGGAGAGACCTTGGATGTTACGCCTGAACATCGATTTTATAGCAATGGCGAGTGGATTGAGGCAGGCGATTTGAGAGAGGGAGACACGCTTCAGTTGAGAAGTGGTATCTTTACGACTATAACGAGTATAGAAACCTTGCCTCGTGTTCAAAAAGTGTATAACTTTGATGTGGCAGACAATGAGAATTATTATGTGAGTCGAGATGGGATTTTGGTGCATAATGGGTATAGTACTTATCGTAATAATGGTGCAATGATAGATGATGCATCTTTAGAAAGTGGATTTAAACACATAGATGATATAGAACTAAATGGGGCGGGTGCAGTTAAGTACAGTGGTAAAGGAATTGTTGGATGTCATAACCATAATAAGTTTATGAAACAAACAGTTGGAGAAGGTGGAAGGATTGAAATAATAAAAATTGAAGATACTAATGTACCAGGAGTTAAAAATGTCACTTATAAAGTGAGGACTGTAGATAAGAGAGGAGATCTAGTGGAGCCACCAGAATTTGTAGGTCAAAATGGAGGGAAAATACAACAAAAAACAACTTATGATCCAGACATTTATTCAGATGATACTATGAAAGATTTAGGGTATGACGCATTTAAAGATGCTATGGATAATAACAATTTTTATCCTGATCAAGCAAGAACATTTAGAGGAGTAGCTGATGGTAAAGTAATATCTGGACATTATAAAGTTGTAAATGGTGAAAAAGTTATTTCAAGTTGGTGGTTTGAAGCCACCCCTATTTAAAAATTAAATTATGCAGTATATATTAGATATTTTAGAACAAAAGGAATTAGAAAAATTAAATTATTCAATAATAGTAAGGATAAAAAAAATAAATAATGATTTAATTGATGAGGAAGATGGAATTAATCTGTTTAATGTTATAAAAGTAAAACAGTATATTCATTTTTTGGGAAACTCTTTAAAGCAAATAGGGGTAGGATATAATGAATCAATGGCAACTACATTTGGACCAGACCCAGGAAGTGAATGGGATGATATATCACCAGTACCAGCTAATCAAGTAAAACTTGAAACATATTTAGGTGAAAGAATCATATTATTATCAGAGTTTTATAAGCTTTGCCTTCAGCTTGTCGAAAAATCTCTAGAGGCAGTAGAGTTGTATGATTTAAAAGGAAAAGGAGTTGTAGACGATAAATGGGTTAAAGAAATGCAGGAAATGACTCCTAAAATAAAGGAGGTTATCAGAAGTTTGTAAAACTACTACTGCCTCCAACTTCAAAAATACCTTGGAATGGCAGTAGATTTGGTTTATTGCCACGCAAGTACAATTATGCTTGATTAAAAACAATAGCTAAAATTACTACCTCCCACCAATTATTTAACCCAATAATTAGTAGGAGTTTATTGTACATTATGATAAAAAAGTTGATAGGAAACCTTGGTGAAAATTGAATTAATGAGTAATATGTTTGATAGGGGAAATATTGAGAATTTTTTTGGTACAAATCTAAAAAAATATACCTCACAGCAATTAAATAATATTGGAGTTTCTAATTCAGATAAAGCAGTATTAAAAGATGTTGGTTTGCCACTGGTGCAA
>JAHDIA010000425.1 GCA_020631035.1 Chitinophagales bacterium
GAACAAAAATTCATTAGCCAAAACATCAATTTATTTAAATTACAGAGTATTAAATACTCTGTAACGTAAATTTCTAGTTGAAAGTCCCATTTAGTTTAAATTTAATTGATGACAAACTCATCTACAAATAGCCAGGATTTGTGTCCTCCCCCCTGCTTTCCTTCTGGAATTAGTCCGAAGTTTTTTACAACAATATTCAATTTTTGTACTTTAATTTCATCGAATGCAAGGCTTACATTTGCAATTTTTGTCTCTGTGTCAATGTCATTGGTCGAAGCAATTAATTTTTGTTCTCCATTGGTCTGAACACTATATATTTCTACCTTGGATGGAAGGTAAATCCATTGCCCTTCCCCTTTGAAGAAGCGACAATGGATGTTTTTAATATGTTGTGGCTCTTCAAAAGTGAGCATTGCATTAAAATCTTTTCCTTCAAATCCAAGCCATTCTGCTCCACCATAGCGTTCACTGTTTCCCTGAATTCCATTGAATACACTTTGTGGACCATTACCGCTGTATTTTTCTGCTGCTTGTTCTTTGAGTGACACCTTCGCTTTGTTGCCAATATGTGGATTGAAGTCAAGGTGTTTTGATCTTCCTTTCTCCTTTCCAAGCTCAGCATAAAATTCATAACTTCCTTTTTCTTTCAATTCAAAAGGTGCTTTTTCTAGCTCTGTTATTTTTTTTCCCGAAGGCGTAATGACGGTAGGGGTGGTTCCTTCTAGTGGTGTATTTAGATTCACACTAACTCCTTGCCCATTTTCATTTTCTACCAGCGTTTGAACATCCAATAAATGATTCGCCATATTGACTTTTTCACCTTTCCAATACAATATATGTTTAAACAATTGTTTGGTAAATTGATTAATATCCCTACTGTTTTTTCCCCACAATACTTCGGCAAGTGTTGCAATTCTTGTAAAGCCCATATATTCTACCTTTGAAAAGTCCTTGATGTATTCTGTCCAAACAGTTCCTTCCCCCCCAATGATGTATTGGTGTAAAGAATCGGGTAATTCTTCGGGAATAGGACTCCAATTGTAGACCTTTTCATAAGGAATAAAGCCACCTATTGCCAAAGGTTCAGAAGGATTTTCTGATTGATAATAATCAAAATAGCAATGCGTGGATGGTGCCATAATTGCAGGGTGATGTAGCTTAGCTGATTTAATGCCACCTTCATTGCCTGTCCACGAAACAACAGTGGCGTTGGGGGCCAATCCACCTTCTAAAATCTCTTCCCAACCAACGAGTTTCCGTCCTTTTTTATTGATGTAATTTTCAATGTATTGGATAAAATAACTTTGCAATTCATTCTCGTCCTTTAGTCCATTTTGCTTCATAAATTTTTGACAAAAATCACTGTTCTTCCACTGATTTTTTGGACACTCATCCCCTCCAACGTGTATGTATTGGGATGGAAAAAGCTCAATCACTTCATCAAAAACGCCTTCTAGGAAATCAAAGGTTTCTGGTTTGGGGCAAAGGATGTCAAAAAAAATGCCCCACTTGGTCGCTGTTTCATATTTTTTATCCAAACAACCTAATTCAGGGTAGGCTGCGAGGATGGCTGTACTGTGTCCTGGGATGTCTATTTCGGGCATTACTTCGATGCCCCTTGCTGAGGCATAGGCTACAATGTCTTTAATCTGTTCTTGTGTATAATATCCACCATATTTTTTTCCATCAAATTGGTGTGGCTCATCATTGTAGTGTCCTATCAAGGTTTCATTTCTATAAGCTGCGATTTCCTGAAGTTTGGGATATTTTTTTATTTCAATGCGCCAGCCTTGGTCGTCTGTCAAGTGCCAATGAAAATAGTTCAATTTATAAAAAGCAAGGTAGTCAATGTATTGCTTAATCTCCTCTACTTTAAAAAAATGGCGGGCGACATCCAAGTGCATACCACGATACTGAAATGCAGCTTGGTCTTCTATCTCCAACATTGGCAGTTTTTGATTGTTGAAAACCAATAATTGTTGTATTGTACTCAAAGCATTTCTAAGTCCTTCTTTATTCTTGTGCTGGATTTCTATGCTTTTTTCTTGAATCAATAATTTATAGGCTCCTGGCTTTAGCTCTGAGTTGGTATTGATGCTTAGTGTGTGTACTTCTCCTTCCGTCGCCATTTGTACAGGCATTGCCCAAGTCGTCAACCAAGGCAAGAATTGTGTTATTGCCTCATTGTTTTGGGGTACTATAATCTTATCAATACTGGCGAATTTCCCAGAAGACTTTAGTTTTTCTGGGCTTGGAAGAATATTGCTAAAACTTGTATCTTGATTAGACGATTTCTCAATACAAGACAAAAGAGCAAGCCAATATACAACAGTAAAAAATACTAATTTTAAAATTTTCATTTTGCATTGTTTTTGGGGCAAAAAATTTGAATACGCTCGTTATTGTTTCCGACTATAAAGCAACTTTTGTTGTTAATAGCAATCTGTTTCATTTTTTTTGTGTCCCCAGCGGTATAGATTTTGCTTTCAGAATTGCTTATAAGTTCCAATTTTTTTTCTTTTTTGTTAAATGTCAAAAGATGTCCATAGGAGGCATCATTGCGTGGCGTTTCTATTTCACTTGAAAAAAGATTTCCTGCCAAGAATATATCCAATTGTCCATCTTCATTCCAATCATCGACCAATATATCATTTATAGAAGATATTTGTGTTTCGATAGGCAGTTGCTGCCAATCATAAGATTGACCATTGTTGAAAGCAATATAGGAAGCAAAAGTTTCCACTTCATAACGGAGGCTATTTTCAATGGCACTTTCCCCATAAATATCGTAAAGGTTTCCCAATGCAAATTCATTGTAAGATGGAAAGGACGATGCCAAATCTGGAATCTGTTCAGCAGAACAGGATCGTCCTCGCAAGGGATATTCTACGCCATAGTTGTAATAACTCAGTACAATGTCCTTTGAATCATTGTCGTCAAAATCATAATAGTTAATCGAAAATGGTTCTGTTTTACTCGCCTTGTATTTATAGTTTAAACCAAGGTTTCCAAAAATATAATCCTCGTCTCCGTCTTGATCCAGATCAGCGGATTCAAGACTAAACCACCAAGCAGTTTTTCCACTTAAAGGATGGTTTTCATCTTTAACGAATCTAGCATCTTGGTATAAAAAAACGGTGATGGGCATCCATTCCCCTACTAGGAGGAGGTCTTTGTATTCATCTCCATTTAGGTCTGACCAAACAGCATCTGTTATCATTCCCAAATCCGATAAATCGGGGGCAATTTCTGCTGTAACATCAATGAGTTTGCCTTCTTCATTTTTATATATTTTAGAATGGCTAGGTTCTGGATAATTCCAAGGTGTCAATCGCCCACCTACAAAAAAATCTACATCACCATCTTTATCAAAATCAAATGGTCGAACTACGGAGCCACTAAAGTTTGATTGTTCTACAAACATTCTTTTTGTAAACATTCCGTTTCCTTCATTTACATAAATTCTGTCTCTATAGTTTTGATGTCCAGCTTCCCATTCATTTCCTCCACTTACTACATAGAGATCCAGGTCATTATCATTGTCAATGTCAACAAATACTGCATCGACATCTTCGTGTGCATTGTCCTGTTCAAAGAGCAATATATTTAGATTCTCAAAAGAACCATTCTTTAGTTGTATATACATTTCTCCATTGTCAAATGCTGCACCTCCCAAGAAAAAGTCCTCTAGTTTATCCCCATTTATATCGCCAACCGCTATTGCTGGACCAAACTTAGATAGTTGATGGGGTAAGAGAATTTGCTTTTCAAAATCGTCAAATGTATTCTCATTGTGTTTCACAATACCTGGCAGTAAATCTTTGCCTAGTTCGTCAAAATAAAATTGCTTATTGGGAGATGGAGTTGGCAAAAAATCAACTGAAAGATTAAGTGTATTTGTAGTATTTAGCTCTAGGTCTTTTACATCAATGTTTCGATAGGTATTTTGTGGTCCGAAGCATTCTAGCTTATTTATTTTTTCATCTTTAGATAAGCCAAAATGAATGATGCCTTCACTTTGAGAGTACATACCTTTTGAGAATTGTAAGTCATTCCAATACTCCCCTTTTGAGCTTGTTAACTTTATTTTTGTCCCTACAAATGAAGTGCTAGGTTTGTCAACATTTGAAATTTTAAATCTGATAAAGTTATTTTGCTTTAGTTCAACTGTATTGTTTCGATAAAGACTAAGAGGCTTGTTTACATTGTTGATTACAAGCTCCAAATCACCGTCATTGTCAAGGTCGCCATAAGCTGCTCCTGTGGAATAAGCTTTTAAATCAAGCCCCCATTTTTGGGACACCTCTTCAAATTCTAGTTCTTTGTCTTGCGCAAACATTAAGTTAGAGACAGGATTAGAAGGCATCAGTGAAAGTGTTTCTTCTAGATTCAAAATATCATTGATGTCAACATCTCCTACATTCGGATTTTCTTGAATGAATTTTTGTGCTACCTCTTGAATGTACTGATTGATTTTTTTTTGCGCATCTGTGTTTCGGATTTCTCTAAGAATGCCATTGGTAATAAAAATATCTTTTCTTCCATCATTGTCAAAATCGGCAATTAAATTTGACCAACTCCAATCTGTCGAACTGAGATTGCACAAAGCTGCCACATCGCTAAACTTTGGTGTATCAGAAAGCGGTGATATTCCTTGATTCAGTTGAAGCGTATTGTACATATATTGGTGATGGTATCCTCTTTTTACGGTTTCCCAAAACGATTTGGGATTCATACCACTCATATTGGATTTGAGTTTGTAATTATCTGGTGCGACCATATCTACTACAAAAACATCATTCCAACCATCATCATTGATGTCTGAAATTGCCACTCCCATACTAAAATAACTGCTATGCCTCAATGCCTCTTTGCTGAATTCCTGAAAGCGAATGCCTTCTTGATTTAAAAACAAATAATCTGGTGATTCAAAATCGCCTGCTACATACAAATCTACCCACCCATCATTGTTAAGGTCTGCAATTCCAACTGCATTGGGATAATTGGGATGATTTATGCCCAATTCTTTGGTGACCTCTTCAAATCTTTCCCCTCCAATGTTTTTTAAAATATGAATACCATATTCTGATGTATTCCAAGGAGCCTCATACAAATTGGAGAATGCCCCAGGATTGGGTGGTTGAATCAACAAAACCAAATCATTAAATCCATCTTGATTGTAATCAAAAAATGCAGCACTTCGGGTTCTAGAAGAATTGACAATGCCATAGTTTAAACTTTTGTCTTCGAAGGAGAAATCCCCTTTGTTTAGGAGTAAGACATCTTTTCGTTTATCCAAATCAAATTCATTGGTTTCGTGTGCCAAGTAGAGGTCAATCAAACCATCGTTGTTGACATCGGCAGCGGCAATGGCTGAAGTCCAAAAAGCAGTATCAGAAAATATTTTGGGTAATGAAGCGGTCATATCCTCAAATTCGAGATTGCCTAGTCCTTTGTAAACGGCATTGCCTACTTGATTGCCAGCAACAAGAATGTCAAGAATGTTGTCATTGTTCAAATCAGTCAATGTTACGCCCCCTCCACCATAAAAATTGGCATATTCTAAAATGGAACGTTGGGGACTTTCTTTTAATTGATTTGTAAAATGAAGATTGCTAGATTCAGCACTTATTTCAGTAAATAAATTTTGTGCAGGGCAATAGGTATAAGAAACAAAATAGACCAAAAGATGGATGATGGTATGT
>JAHDIA010000426.1 GCA_020631035.1 Chitinophagales bacterium
GGGAGAACAAGGTCCTCCAGGTATTTGTGGTCCAGGTCCAGCAGGTCCTCAAGGTGAGCAAGGACCTCCTGGTCCTCAAGGTCCTCAGGGTGAACCTGGTGATTCTTATTTTACAGAAGATGGAAGTGGTAATATCAGCTTTACAGGAGATGTCAATATCAATGGGGTATTGTGTACAACTACTGGTACTGTTGCTGCTTGTTCTGATGGTCGATACAAAGCCAATATTCAACAGTTGACCAATATGTTGAGTACTGTTTTGTCATTGAGAGGGGTTACTTATGAGTGGGATAGAGACAAATTCCCAGAAAAAGCCTTTACTGAAGAATTGCAAATTGGATTCATTGCTCAGGAATTAGAGAAATACTTCCCAGAATTGGTTTACACTGACAAGAAAGGATACAAGGCTGTAGATTATGCTAAGTTGACGCCTATTTTGTTGGAAGCGATTAAGGAGCAACAAAAATTGATTGAAGCGCAAAATGCAACCATAGAAGATTTACAATCAACAACAGAAAGCGTTTTGGATAGACTTGACAAGATTGAGTCTAACTTGAACAAGACAAACGATTAGTGTTTGACCTTCTTTGTTAATTTCTAAAACATTAATTGTATGAGAAAAATATTGTTGATTTTATTGGTATGCTTTATAGCCAATGTTGATATAATCGGTCAAAGTTTGACGGCTTCCCCTTCAGTTATTGCTACATCGGGCAACTATGTAGAAAATGGAGGCTTGCACGCAACTTGGACTGTTGGAGAAGTGGTGATTCCCACAGTCTCTAATGGAGGCATTGTGGCAACCCAAGGATTCAATCAACCCGATAAAAAGAACCGCATTGTAGAATGTGTAGTTGAGGTACCCAGTATCAATATCCTAGAAGATACGGCTACCATTTGTAGTACTGGTATGGCGACTTTGTCTGTCGATACAGATGGAGAAGTGCTTTGGAGTACAGGCGAAATGACTGCAAGTATTGTGGTATCTATGTCTGGTAGTTACTCTGTTACAGTGACAGATACTGTTGGTTGTTCGGCAACATCGCCTCTATTAAACATCAGTGGTTTGTCTGGTGATGCTTGCTTTGTTTGTTCAGAATCGTTGGACACTTTGCAGCTTTGTAGAAAAGGAGCGTTGTATGGTATGACAGACTTTCCATTGGATGGAGATGAAGTCTACAATTGGTACAATGAATCGGGTCGCCTAGTAGCGAGTTTCCAAGGGAATCCCTACTACTCTCCTTCGAGTTTGGGAACCTATACTTTGGAAGTAATTGATCCTGATTATCCAGATTGTAGCCAATTATTGGGACCCAAAACGGTTACGGAATTGAATGGCTGTTGTGAATTGGAAGATTGTGAACGGGAAGTCATTGGTCCTGTAAATGATGAAGAATGATTAAAAGATATTAATTGTTGATTTAAGCGCAATCATTTTAGGATGGTTGCGCTTTTTTAGTAGCTTGGCGTGTAGCGGATGGATGAAAGAAACGAGGGAGATAAAGAGGTACGATGCCTACGCCCGATTGTAGTGGATATGGCGGCATTCCGTGTGGCGTGTAGAGACGCACGACCGTGCGTCTGTCCAAGCCGTCCAAGCAAATATGGGAATCCCCCAAATGCCGCCATAGAAGCGGAAAGCGGGGAGTTACTGTCATCCGAAGGTGGTTCCGTTCCGTTCAAATTTAAAAAATAAAAAAAGGTGTCACCTTTATAAAAGTGACACCTTTAAATTTAGTTTGTTTCTTTTTAATAGCCTACCTCTGTAGGAGCATTTGTCGCTCTATTGGGATACCAAATATCATAATCAGTTGTTTGTACTGTACCATCCATATTGGTGTCTCTATCATCGTAGACATTGAGGATGGCAGGAGCTTCTTTCCAACGGTCGTAATCAAGATTGTCGATGTCGGAACTTTGGGTGATTTCACCTGCAAACATCGTCGCTGTTCCGCCTACATTCTTTTGATAACCCAAGTACGCCATTCCAGTAGAAGTACTAAAGTCATAAGTAATGACAGGGGTACGATTGATAGATATAGAACTCATCACATCGGTATGATTGCGGTGACGAACCACTACATAATAATCATTCCCCGCAGGAAGACTGTATGTCAAATCATTGCCATTCACGTCTTTGATGTCTCCATTGCTCATCAGTACTGCCGCTCGGCGATCCAACAACGATGCAATATTGGTATTGCTACGCAAATCGACCAATACCCAGTCAACCATTTGTGGAGGCAAAGCCGTTAAGCTTTCAGTGCCATTGTATCCATAAAGTGAAGTGTTGTATGGCTGATTGAGCGGGATTAAATTTAAGGTGTTCAAATCAGTACGCATCAAGCCTGTACTAGTTTCGTAAGCTCCTTCCAATACAACATTTAATTGCAAGCTAAAATCGTCGCAATTGTCAGGAATGCCATTGCTGTTGGCGTCAAGATTGTCGTCATAAGAAGGACACATATCGCAAGGATCAGAGAAACCATCACTATCGGCATCACCAGGGGCAACAAAGACATTGTTGAAAGTTTTGCTACAACAATCGTGATTGACAATATTGACATTGACATCTACGGCTTGTCCGTCGGCTGCTAAATTGTTTAAGACAATGGTCTGAGGGCTGCTGTTGATGGGGTAAGTTGTTCCATTGACATCTATAGAAAATCCATTGGTGGGTACATTGTTGTAAGTCACCACAATTTCTTGAGAATAAGTACTTGGATTGGGGCTACAATCTGTTCTCGTACCACTATTTACACTCATAATTTCGCAAGCAGGAGCCGAACGCAATTCATATTTATAAGGTGTTTTCCATGTATTGAGCGTATTGTTGTAATGGGTAATTCTAAAATAATAAGTCGTTCCACCATTTAGATTGCACAAAGGAATTTCTATGGGAGTTGTGGTGGCTGTAAAGTTTGCTCCATCAGGAGAGGTGGTATTCAAATCAATAAAGTCACCAGGATTGCCTGTAAATACATCCACTCGCCCATCCATAGTCGAAGGAGGGGTAACAATAAGCGTATCATTGGTATTGCCTGTTACATTTACAAAATACCAATCTGGGTCTGTATCGGGATTGGGTTGGTTGGTAAAGTTTACCTGTGTACTTCTATAACTAGGCAAACCAGCATACAAATTATTGGGGTTGATTTTGTAAGCATATTTGGGGTAATCGGGTTCATCCAATCCACGAACATTGTTGGTTACATCTTCTTGTTCTAAAGTGTGGGTATAATTGCCCAAAAGTGTATCGGTGAGGTAATAACCACCTGGCGCACCTGGGTCAATGGGAACAGGAACATTGTTGTTGTAAATCCATTGACGGCTCAAATCTACCACCTGATCTCCACCAGTTACCAAATCGTGGGTAATCCAAGTGTAACGGACATCTGTTGGGAGTGGCATATTGGGATTGTCATAGGTACCATCTGAGGGATCACTCAAACCTACAGTTGTACCATCAACATTGACTCCAACAATCACATCATTGGTGCTGCCATCACAATCCACATCATCATTGTGAAAACCATCGGCAATACAGCCTTCGTCACCACCAAATAGATAAGGCCCTTGATTGGGACCTGTGCCAAAAGAACAGGACAGAGAACTGGTCAAATAACTATGTCTCAAATCCCTGACCAATTCGCTATTGATGTCAGGCACTATGTCTTTAAAATTTGGATTGGCTTGATCTTTACTAGGAGTAGGCGCATTGTCTTTGTAATAATGCTCATTGCTTTCTTCTCCTTTGGGAGTCGGTGGAGTGTCACCATCGGGTTCAGGGCGAAACGGATTGCCAAACAAATTGGAACCTCTGTGAGGTGTACCAACCGTAACCAATTTGGCGACACGGTGTTCATTGCCGACCCACCATCTACCATTGGCGGTAGGCACTCCCGTTCTTTGCAGGTATTCCCGACTCAAACAACCACCTGCACTGTGTCCAATCAGAATGACCTTGTCTTTGTCTGGATTGGCAGCCAATACCCGATCAATCATTTGACCAAGGGCATAACCTTGTTTGAAAAAGGCAGATTCATTGCTATCACTATCAGGATTAAAAAGACTACCAGGATCGCCACATTCGTCTATGGGATCGCCAGGATTTTTTCCAACGATAGGGTTGTTTGTATCTTCATTCCAGAAACATTGCCAGTCTGAACCATAGATACAGCCAGGGTTTAGTACATTGTCTTCATTGACAAATTGAAAGAGTACATCATCATCATTGTTGCCCAAAATGCCATCATTGCCCGATAAGCGGGTTTGGTCGGTAGCATTGAGTACTGCAAAAAAAGTATCGGCTATTCCACCCCAAATTTGAACAAAGTCGGGATCATCATAAGTACCATCCCAAGCTTCGACCCCATTGATGTATCCGTGTAGGAACAAAATAGGGTAGGGACAATCACAGTCCTGTTGCGCTTGAGTTGTTGAATTAAATAAGGTACAAAAAAAGAATAAGGTAAAAAGGGTTCTTATCCACCAATTGGAAGAAAGTTTAGACATAGTTTATTCATATTTTTTTAGTAAAATTGAGTAAATAGTTTGAGTCAAATGCCCCAACTTGTTTATTTCATTTTACTTGGTTGAACGTAAGCAACGTCTAAAATACGAATAAAAATTAAAATAGGAATAACTTCTTCTTTTTCAATGGATTAAAATTGAATGTTTGTCATTTTTACTTGTCAAATACCTAAAATTTAAGGTGTTTGACTGTTAAGCCTTTGTTGATGAGCTGTTTCAGAGAGTCGATTCCAATTTGCAAATGAAGGTCTGCAAATTTCTCAGTCACCTTGCGATCACTCTTGGTCGTTTTAACTCCTTCAGGTGTCATAGGATTGTCCGAAACCAACAACAAGGCACCAGATGAAATTTTATTAACAAAGCCAACAGTAAAAATGGTTGCCGTTTCCATATCGACAGCCATACATCTAATTTGACGCAAATAATCTTTGAATTCGTCATCGTGTTCCCAAACCCTACGGTTGGTCGAATACACAGTTCCTGTATAATAATCTAGACCATATTGACGATTGAGGGTAGAGGAAACAGCCTTTTGGAGCGAGAAGGCGGGTAGGGCAGGTACTTCAGGAGGCATATAATCATTGGAAGTCCCATCTCCACGAATGGCAGCAATGGGCAAAATCAAATCACCTAGTTTGCTTTTACTTTTTAGACCACCACATTTGCCCAAGAACAAACAAGCCTTTGGGCTAATCGCTGTCAGCAAATCCATAATGGTAGCTGCATTGGGACTACCCATACCAAAATTGATGATGGTGATACCCTCAGCCGTTGCACTTTGCATTGCCTTACCAATGCCTTGTACTTCAACACCATGCATCTCAGCAAATTTGTTGACATAGTTCATAAAATTGACCAAGATGATGTATTTACCAAATTCTTTTAGTTGTTTACCTGTATATCTAGGAAGCCAATTGGCTACAATTTCTGCTTTTTCTTTCATGAAAATCTATTTTTTACACATATAATCTAACAAATTTAGCAAAAACCGAACCACTAATTAAATTTGTGTGTATATTTTGTACGGAACGGACAAGCTTCGGACGATGGTGTGTCCCCGCTATCCGCTTTTGCATGGCAACCGCTTCTATCGGGCGTAGACTCGCAAGGCTGGGTGCTGCGTCTTAGCTTTTTTCCTTCCGCT
>JAHDIA010000427.1 GCA_020631035.1 Chitinophagales bacterium
TAAGTGTGAAGGTTCTTTTGAAGTTCTTATTCACAAATTCCCTCTTAATATACTTAACTTTTGGTGAACTTTCAGCATTTTCTTCGGAATTTTCTGTTTTCCCTTCAGAACACTTACCACTAATGGTCATAAACTCACCCTCAATATTGATGCTAAAGTCTGATTTGTCCCAGCCTGGAGCAATTACCTCTAATTGGTAATCAGCATCTGTTTCTATGATGTTGACTGCTGGCTTGTGAAAACCACTCATATTGGTCGTAATACCCTGACCAAAAATGTCGTCAAATAATTTGGTAAACTCGTTGTTGAAAAAGTTCGGATTTCTTCTTGTTCTAGAATGCATTGTTATAAATTTTATGATTATTAATTTCTAAATAAATTTGATTGAGTATTTCATTTCAATCAGTTGACAAGTATAGGTCAAATGCTGTGCCAGTACAAGAAAATGGAAAAACCAAATATTTTAAACGACAAAATGTCTGTTTTTGCAACTTTTTGGCAAGAAATTGCTGTCAATTTGGCAAAAATCAAGGTTTGAGGTTGATGAGACAACCAACTGCCTCTGTTTTAGGAACAGCAATGGGTTCGCCTCTTACAATGGATTCTAGAGCATCTCGCAAATCAGAAGTGGTGGTTTTGCCCCGTTTTTTACCCACCTTGTAATAAGTATTGTCGATGCGTCCTTGGTACCAAACTTCGTCATAAGTATGGTTGTAGATGACAATTTCAGGAGTGACATTTGCCCCAAACCGCTTGGTTTTGGTCTGAAAGTAATCGGTTTTAAGTGGAAAAGGAATTTGATAAACGAACTGAAACGAATCTATCTTTTCTCTTTTAGAAAAAGAATTGGGAAACAAGCCCACAAACTCAATATTATAAGAACGGTATTCTTGGTACAGCTCTTTAAGGGCAACTGTATAAAATTGCGTCAAAAGACAATCTTCCAACATAAAAATGTAAACGGTGAGGCTATCGTCAACGGGACAGCGTTCTTGGGCCTTGACTTGTGTGGAGATGAAAAATGTGAAAAGCCCTATAAGTAATAGAATAGGGTAGTACTTTACTGTTTTAGGAATTATATTTTTTTGAATATACTCATCCATCCAACTCTTCTTTAATTTTAGCTCTTAACTGTACTAAATCTTTAAAACGTGTATAGTCGAAATCTTTCTTAGCAGTTTTATAAAAATTGCTTGGTGAGAAAGCATCAAACTCCCTAGAAAGTGCTTTGGCAAAATCTTTTCCTTGAAACCAGGGGAGGAATTGTAAAGTCTCAATAAAATCATCGTCAAATTTATTAACAAATTCTTGAAGTGTTGCTTCAAAATTTTCTCTACTCCAATTATTTGTTTTTAGTTGACTTACCTCTATTTTTTGCCAAGCTTGTTTTTTACAATAATCTAGGTCAAGTTGGCTAGGAAGGGTACCACTTTTTTCAGCGATGTTTGTTCCAAAATCGGTTGGTACTCTCAACTTACCAAGTGTATGTCTAACCGCTTGATCGTATCTAATAGATTTAGCAGCTTGTATGTATTGAGCTTTAAGATTTTCTTTTTCTATATTAGGTTTTTTAGATTTGTGATTAGGTTTTTTAGATTTGTGGTAATTATAGAAAGTATCAAAATCTAAAAAGTAATTTTCAATAGTGGGAAAGTAACTTATATAAACATATGAATCAATGGTCAGTAAAAGAGCAGTCTCAAGGGGCATCGAGACTGCTCAAAGAAATCGTTTTCAACAATGTTCGTTTCAAACGTTTCCATATCTTACCTCAATAGGAATCCGTTGAAACATTATGATGATTTGTATTTACTTCAACATAAAACGCTGAGTACTTTCGCCACTCGCATCAATGATTTTGTAGAAGTACATATCTTTTTGCAAGCCACTCAAGTCCACATCAATACTGTGTTCACCAGCCGTTTTGTAAGCATTGACCACCGTTTGAACCAGACGACCCTGTTGGTTGTACAATTCAATCACAACCTTACCATCTTCCAATACCTCATACTTCAAAGTGTTTTGCTTGGTAGAAGGATTGGGGTATACATTCAACTGGCGTTCTTTGCCCCATTCTTTCTTACCTTCCCACTCTTCTTTGTCACCCCATTCTTCTTTGTGGTCTTCCCATTCCTTGTCAGGGTCCAACATCAAAAATTTTCCAGGATGTAAGTGGTGCATAAAATGTGCCCGTCTTGCCAAATGGTGCAACACTTTTTCTGCTTTGTCTTCCCCTACTTTGGCAATCACCAATTCTTTGATGTCTTCTTTCCAACTAGGTGCTTGCGCTTTAATGGGTTCTAGTAGAGCTTCAATAGACTCACTGTATTTGTCAGCCAAATCCCTAACTTGCTCCTTGTTGTCGTGCATAGCCTCTATCAAGGGTTCAATGAGTTCTTTGCATTCAGCTCTAGGAGTGCCATTCTCTTTGCATTCCTTTTTAATACTGTGAATTTCTTCCTTACTCTCTTTAAAAACGCCTCTAAGTTCATCAATTGTGTTTTTGTCTGTTTGACTCAAACTAGGCTCCAACTTTTGTCTTTGGGAGTGAACCAAAGGAAAAATGTTTTCTTTGGCATAAGCCATAACAATTTCTTTGATTTCCTTAAAGGCAGCTCTGTCTTCTTTGTCTCCACAATGTCTTTCTTTGCCTTCACAGCCTTCTCCCTCTCCATCGTGTTTAAAATGTCCGTGATGCCCTCTTCTAAAGTGCATCATCTCAGCCAGTTTTGCCATTTGGTCTTCGGTCAAAATTGGAGACAATTCCTCCTTTTGCTGTTCCATAAGACGCTTAAAAGCCTGATGTTTTTCACTTCTCTCCAAATCTTGTTTTTTCAATGCAATCATCTTTTGAGCATTGGCTTCCAAAATGGGTTGTATGGCATCAACTTGTTGGTCAGTCAACTCCAACTTATCTTGCATACGTTCCAATTTGTGTTCAAGCATTTGGGAAAAGTCGCCCCTCTGGGCAAATACAGATAGCGATACAAAACACGCCATCAATAAAATGAATCTTTTCATCTGAATAATACTTTTAGTGGATATAATACTTAGTGATATAAATTACTTTAGTTGCCAGAAGCTGGTTGCATTCTGTGTTGTCTTTTTTCGCCTTGAGGACGTTTGCGTTCGTGGTGTTTTTTGGCTTTGGCTGCACGATGCATCATCATTCCTGTATATTTTTCTAATTGAATAGGAGTTAAAAACTCAGCCAATTCTTGCTTTTGAGCAGCCATTAAACTCTCCATTTGGGTCATTTTTTGCGCTCGTTCCATTTCACTTTCTTTCAAAGTACGCACTTCTGTTCTATACTTTTCCAAAATAGGTTTGATCTGAGTTTGCTGTTCATCACTCAATTCCAATCTTTCGGTCAATCTTTCCATCAATGCATTAGGATTTTTGGGTTTGTCTTTTGCTGCCTCTGATTGGGCAAATACATTCAAACTCACAACAGAAATGAGCAGTACCAAGGCTAACTTTAAAAAACTTTTCATGTTTGTTTATTTAAGTGATATAATTTTTTTTGATTTCATCATTGCTAAATATACGCAATTTAAATTGATTTATGAGTTCTGAGTTTAGAATTACGAATTTAGAATAGCCTAGCATTTCCCGTTCCATTCTAAACTTTACATTCAAAAAATTCGTCATTCTACATTCTAAACTCTACATTTATTATCTTGAGTTTGTCGAAGGATGGGGCAACGTCATTGGTTCTAGGCTAGGTGTACTCTGGTTAACCAACGCATGCTTCATACTTCGTACAAGCGTTCATCCCCCCGCTCATCCGACACTTCTCAAATGCCTAATTCTGTTTTCTAGGACCTCTAGTCCCATAAGGCGGTCCCTTCCGAAACTCTGGCAATTGTTTGAGTTTTGTATGCATTTTTTCTATTTGTTCTGCTTCCAAAATAGCTTCCATTTCACCAATAACCTCGTCCATCAATTTTCTTCGACCATTGCGATAAGTCTCTCTCACTTTTTCCATTTCGGGCGATTTGGCCTCCAAAATGGCGTCAATTTGAGTTTTTTGCTCTGCATTGGCATCGGTAGCATGGTAAAAAAAGCCTTTGGCTCTTTCAACATGGGCTTTGGGATTGTGATCTCGTTTGATTTTGTGTTTGACAAAAGTGGTGGTAATCAAAACACCCAATACCAAGCCAATCAAAAAAGTGCCTATAATGGCGAATATGGATTTTGCTGTGCTGTTCATTAATTATGATTAATAATTGGAATTGAATGAAGAACTAATATCCCAAGCTGCATCTTCAATTTGTGTCAAACCCAACAAAGAGTCGGTTGACAAATTGCCATCTACATACCAAGAGTAAACCATCAACAACAATATGGCTGCTGCTCCTGACAAGGCAACTCTTTTAAACAAATGGACAATCTTGTTAGAGAACTCATCTGTTTTAACAGTTGTTCGTTCAGTCGTACTTGTTTGCTCAAACAATCCTTCTGCTTGCATACGCTGCATCAGTTGGGCATTGAAACCTGCCTCAAAATCGCTTTCATTTTTGCCCAACAAATTACCCAATGCTGCCAGTTGTTCCTGCTCGTTATTGTCGGTAATTTCTTGATTCAAAAGCTCAATCAGCTTGTGATATTTGTTTTTATCTGCCATAGTGCATCGTTCAATGAATATCAGGATTCAATTTTAAAATCACTTCTTTTAGTTTTTTTTGGGCGGTATTCAAACGAGACAAAACGGTTCCCAAGGGTATTTCCAAAATGTCCGCCGTTTCCTTGGTCGAATAGCCTTCCAACATTCTCAATACCAAGACTGAGCGAAACTTGGGGTCAACATAGTTCAATGCCTGATGAACCAAATCATTGATGTCTGTTGATCTATCGCTACTTTCTACACCTCTCAATTTCATTTTTAAGTCTGCTGCTGCACCTGTTTCAAATCGTTCATACTGTTTCTTTCGTTTTTTCAAAGCATTCAATGATAAATTGATGGCAATTCGAGTCAAATAGGTTTTCAAACTGGCATTTCCCTTAAATTGGTGAATGCTTTTGTAAAAACGGATAAAGGTTTCTTGTCCCACATCATCTACTTCACTTACATTGCCCAACATTCCTTTGATTGTGATAGCCAAATGCTTTTGATGCTGCTTTACAATGGCTTGAAAAGCCAATTGATTACCTTGTTTGGCAAGTTCCAGCAATCTTTTTTCTTCTGTTTGACTCATTTTTTTGGTTTGCCTCAAAAGTGTTGCATTCATTTACTTACATTCATTCAATCAGGCAATTTGACTTCTTGTATTGGCTAATGTTGAAAGATAGACATCCCCAAAGTGAAATTTATTCGCTCCACCCATTTAAATGTATGTTTTTTTTGAAATTTTTTCTTTTAGCCCTTATTTTCGTTTACTTCAATTTTGTGCCTCCAACCCCCTTTTTGTTTCTTGCATAAATTAAAATAAAGGGCTATTGTAGTGCAGGACGAGCGGGAGGATGAAACTTGGTGCAAGGGGAAAAGCATGCGTTGGTTAACCAGGCCAAATGTAGCCTAGAACCAATGACGCTGCCCCATAAAAATTTAGACTTGATAATGTAGAATAACGAATAAAGAAATCACAGTCAAAGGGGGCACTGAAGAAGCCAGCGAATGACTCGAAGAATTTAAAAAATTAGGAGATTACTTAAATGTAAAAGTTTAG
>JAHDIA010000428.1 GCA_020631035.1 Chitinophagales bacterium
AGTATAGGACGAAAAGATGCACACAAAATGTATAGAAATTTAATTTACACAGTAATAAGTAGTGTGACATAATTAAGCTTACCAAAATATTAAGATAAATTTGTCAGACTACTTAAATGTTGAAATGATAGAGAATATAAGAATAGTAGCAAATTAAATCACTTAATTTTATCACATTATGTTTAAGCTAAATTGTAAAATAGTATGTATATTTTTTTTATTTACTGCCCTGATTTCTTGCAATGATGCCAGCAAATACCCAACACTCGAAACCGTCACCTCCGTTAACGTTGACCAATATGTAGGAAAATGGTACGAAATCGCCTCTTTCCCAATGCGAGCGCAAAAAGATTGTACCTGTACCACCGCCGAATACGGAACCACTGAGGAAGGCTACATCACCGTCCTCAACAAATGCAAAAAAGGTGATAGAGATGTCGAAATCAGTGGCAAAGCCTTTCCTGATGACGATGGCAGCAATAGCAAGCTCAAAGTTCAATTCTTCCCTCTTTTAAAGTCACCCTATTGGATCATCGACCTTGCCAAAGATTACTCCTATGCCGTGGTTGGAACACCCAACCGAAAATACCTTTGGATACTCAGTCGCACCCCCAAAATGGACGAAAACACTTATCAGGAAATCCTAAAAAGGGTTAAAAACAAAGAATTTGACATCGAAAAACTCAACAGAACGGAACAAAATTGTTAAGGAAATGACTTCTATCTATAAAGAATGGTTACTTTTATATAAAAAGAGTCAAAATTCAAAATACTAATTTTAAAATCTACCAATGAACGATCAAGAAAAAAAAGCTTTAGATAAATCGACCCATGATGCCCAAAGTATCCTTAGTGACCCCTTGAAAACCAAGCGATTACTTGAAAGAGTAGTCAATAAATCAGATAAAAACGAATCTTTCTTCGACGGTATTTGGGAAGACCTACAAGCAATGGTCCGTATGGTACGCTCTTGGAGAGCAGGTGACTACCAAGACATCTCCAAAAAATCCATACTCATTGTAGCAGGTGCCTTCCTCTATCTCGTCAATCCACTCGACATCATTCCCGATTTTACCCCTTTGCTCGGAATGGTAGATGATGTAACGGTTATAGGCTATGTCATCAACAATCTCCGAAAAGAAATTCAAAAGTTCAAAGATTGGGAAGACAGCACTCCCATCGTTGATGTCGAAGAAGTCGAAATCGCATAAGCAAGAAAACGCCCAATATTTCAGAGAAATATTGGGCGTTTTCTTGCCATACCAGCGACATTCCCCCAAGAATTTTCAATCTTTAATCTCTAATCCATACCATTGGCATTCCCCCAAGAAATCTTAAATTTTGAATCTTAAATTTTGAATTTTCAATCCTAATACCCAAACATCTCCCGCAAGCCCTTTTCAATTCTTTCTTGCACACTTCTACCTGTCACATTCTTTCGATAATCTTCTGAGAAATAAGGATAATTTCCTTGAGCTTCCAAAGCCTTTACCATACGTTCAATACCAGCCAACAAACGCTTTTCTGCATTGCTTGAACCATTGTCAAAATACAAGCGAATATTGGGGAAGCCATAAGAATCCCGAACCCGTTTGGTATAGGTGAAATACAACTGAGGCGAATCGAAAATAGGAGACAAACAAATCGCCTTACCAAACTGCACCGAATTGTCCCAAGCAGTCAAAAAAGCGACTAGACCACCCACATTGGCTCCCATAATGGCAGTTTCTTGTGCCTTGCTTTGAGTACGGTATTTTTCATCAATAAAAGGCTTTAATTTTTTGGTCATAAAGTTTTGAAAGTCTCTATATTCTCTAGTCGAAAAACTCTTCAAACGGTAATCGTTTTGGTTGTGAACCACCACCACGATGATTTCCCGTAACTCATTTTGTCGAATCATTTGCTTGGCGACTTCTCCCACCTGCCAAGGATGACCACCTATAGATTCACTCGAATGAAATCGTTGTTGCCCATCCAATACATACAAAACAGGAAATGAACGACTTGCATCAGTCTCATAAGCAGGGGGTAAATAGACTGTCACATTGCGAGGGTCAACCCCCGAAGCTGCCAAATCTTTGTGGTAGCGAACAAATTGGAAAGGGGGCGGTTTAGGGGGCGCACTGGGTTGAACAACAGGAGTTTGACTAGGGGACACCCTCGAAGGTGTACCTCGACCTCCATCACTCCAAGCTTCGATTCGGTGGCGAATCAAGGTGTCTCTACGTATAAAAAAACCATGAACGATGGATTCTCCATTGACATCGACTTCTGTTTGGTCCCAATTGCCTCGTGTGTATTGCAAATTGACATGCATCCCCAAAGGCATTTTATAGGTGCCAATCCAAGAACCATCGGGATTGCGAAACAACTGAATGAGACCAGGATTCCAAGGGCCAAAACCAGGGAGATTGCCTGTAATGTAAATATTATCAGGAGAAATATTCTGAGCAGATTTGACAATGAATGAAACCCGAACATGGGGTTTTTGAGGAGCTCTTTTGCGATTTCTATAATTTTGTGCCAGCACACTGACTCCAATCAAATGCACCAACAAAAACAATAAAACAAGTTTTTTCATACAAGGCATAGCTTAGTTCTGGTAATCCAACGCAAAAATAGGATATTTTCTTTTGTAAGCGTAGGATGAGCGGGAGGAAATCCCCTTGTACGAAGCTTAAAACCTGCGCTGGTTAACCAGAATGAACGCAGCCATGAAAGACACACGCTGCCCCATGCAAAATTAGAAATGATGAATTATAAATTGAGCTTATTGCCTCTCCAATTCATAACTCACAATTATTTATTTGTCATATTTTTTTTCAAAATAGGCATAAGCCTCATTGAGTTTTGCTGTAATTTTTTCTGCACGTTCACGCATAGCTTCCTCATTTTGAAAGCGGTCGGGATGGTTGGCTTTCATCAATTTACGGTATTGCTTTTTGATAACAGCAAAATCTTTGGTGGGTTCCATTTCCAATACCTTAAAATATTCTTTGTCTTTGTTGACCGTTTTTTTACGACGAGAAGAAGAGCCAGTCCAACTGTCATCATCACCATAAGAAGAGCTAGACTTAGAACCTCCAGGACCATATTCTTTGTCATATTTCCCGAATTGTTCTTCTTTCCACCTTTCAAATTCATCATCTGTATAATCAGAATCCAGTCCGAATTTTTCTTCGCCTTTTTCTACAATGTCGTAAACATACGATCTGGCTATTTTAAACAAACGATCTAAAATCATAAACGCTTTTTGTATTTTGACGGCAAAATAAGAAGATTGTTATAAAAATATATCATTTTTCTGAAAAAATCATTCCCAAAATGGGCGATTTCTCCAACTTAATTGCGAATTTTAATAAATTTTGTTAAAGAAGCTAAAATACAGCGTAACTTATTAGATAAAGTTGTTGTCTTAGTAAAGAAATAGATAACCCACATTAGTATAATTTCGTATCTTAACAGAGAGAAATATAAACATTATTGAAAATATATTAGGAATGAACAGACTTCTTGGATTAATCGCACTACTTGTTGTTTTCGCCACTTCGGTTGGAGCTTATGTCATCAATTATGACAATGAGGAAAACAAAAAAAAGGTATTGATAGACATTTTGATGAATAGGCTGAGTGAATTGCACTATAGCCCCAAAGATGTGGATGATAGCCTTGCTCAAACAGTGTTTGATGAATTCGTCAAAAGAATGGATTATGGAAAACGTTTCTTTCTTAAAGAAGACATAGAAGCGTTCCAACCTTATCGGGAAAAAATAGATGATTTGGTTAAGGAAAAAAATTATGAATTTTTTGATTTAACCCTTGAGCATTATAATAAAAGGTTGACAGAAGCCAAATCTTACTATGAGGAGTTGATTGAGACAGACTTTGATTTTTCTAAAGATGAATACATTGAAAGGGATTATGACAAAGTAGCATATTTAGAAACCAAGACTGAACTCAAAGACTACTGGAGAAAAACACTCAAGTATGATATTATGAGTCGTTTGGTGGACAAATTAGATGCACAGGAAAAAGCGCAAGAGGAAAATGATACGACAGTCACCGTCAAAACCTTTGAAGAATTGGCGATTGATGCCAAAGAGAAAGTCAAAAAGAATTATGACAATTGGTTCAAAAGACTGGACAAGAAAACAAACAAAGATTATTTGGCTACTTACATCAATTCCATAGTCAATACCTATGATACCCATACTGGATATTTTCCACCAAAAGACAAAGCAGATTTTGATATTCGTTTGTCAGGTAAATTAGAAGGAATTGGCGCAACTCTTTCAGAGAAAGATGGTTACATCGAAGTCAAAAGTATTGTACCTGGTAGTCCTTGTTACTTACAAGGTGATTTAGAGGTAGACGATTTGATTTTGAAAGTAGCACAAGGGGCTGATGAACCAGTAGATGTGGTAGATATGCCTTTGAGTGATGCAGTGCAATTGATTCGTGGAAAGAAAGGAACTGAAGTGCGCTTGACGGTTAAGAAAACAGATGGCTCGCAAAAAGTCGTCCCTATTATTAGAGATGTGGTTTTACTAGAAGAAACCTATGCCAAGTCTGCCTTCCTTCAAGAAAATGGCAAAAAGGTAGGATACATCAAATTGCCTAAGTTCTATGCAGACTTTAAAAACCCCAAGGGTAGACAGTGTGCTAGAGATGTTGAAGTGGAATTGGAAAAACTCAAGGCTGAAGGAGCCGATGGAGTCATCCTAGATTTGAGAAGCAATGGTGGAGGCTCTTTGCAAGATGTAGTCAAGATGGCAGGACACTTTATAGATGAAGGACCAGTTGTGCAAATCAAAGCAAGAAAGGGAATGCCATATGTCTTGAAAGACGAAGTACCTGGAACCGTTTTTGATGAACCTTTGGTGATTTTGGTCAACTCATTTAGTGCTTCGGCTTCAGAGATTTTGGCAGCCGCTATACAAGATTATGGTCGTGGAATTGTTATTGGTAGTAATAGTACCTATGGAAAAGGAACAGTACAACGTTTCTACGATTTAGACCAATACATCAAAGACGATTTTTCAGAATTGAAACCCATTGGTGCTGTTAAAATGACCACTCAAAAGTTTTACCGAATCAATGGTGAGTCTACCCAACACATAGGGGTTGTACCTGACATTGTTTTGCCTGATACTTATTCTTATATTGAAACAGGAGAAAAAGAACAAGACTATGCAATGCCTTGGGATGAAATCAATCCTGTTCAATACGACGAGACACAGATGGATTGGAATCTCAACAAATTGATTAAAAGCAGTGAAAGTCGTGTCAATCTCAATGAGACCTTTAACAAAATCAAAAAAGATGCAGAAAGAAGAAAGCGCAACAGAGATTTGACCAAGTACAATTTGCAATTGGATACATTCCAAAGCGAACGTTGCCAAAGAAAAGAAGAAGCTGAAAAGTATAAGAAGTTACAAGATAAGGCTTTAGACTTTGAAGTTACTTTGTTGGAAGCCGATGAAATGGCAATGGTAGAAGACACAGTCAAGCAAAAAACTTCCAACGATTGGTTGGAGAAACTGAGCAAAGATGTCTATTTAGAAGAGGCAATGAATGTCATTGGTGATATGATCAAAGCCAATTAAGTAGACTTAGAACCTGTCTGAAAACCTATTCTGAAGTTGAGACGAGGTCTCAGACAAG
>JAHDIA010000429.1 GCA_020631035.1 Chitinophagales bacterium
ATGCAAAAGTGGACAAAACAATCATTTTGGACAATTTTAAAGTATACGAAATGCCCATTTCTTATGGACGAGATTCTAACTGGATTTTAGATGTATTGATGCAAGTCCCTTCTCGTCCAATAGAAGTTCAAGAAGAATTGGACGCCTATTTCAAAATGATTGATTTGGGACAATTAGAAGAAGCCAAAAACAAACGAAAAGAATTAGAAGAATTGATCGGAACAGACGAACCAGAATTCATCAAAGCAGATTTGTTAATGCGTCGAAAGTTGAAGCTAAGTAAATGAAATACATTGACAAAAATGCTTCACCCGACTTTTTTGAGGAATGGAAAAAAACAATCAATCCTAGTAAGTGGAATGAATTGCGTTCACCTGAAAAAGACCAATTGAGGCGGACACTTTTAGAGGAACAAGGTTATATTTGTTGTTATTGCAATCAAGGTATCGCTGACCATCCATTGTATACCAAAATAGAACATTTGTATCCCAAAGACGAAGATAAGTATCCAGAACAAATGTTTGATTATGGGAACTTGTTATTGGCTTGTAGTGGAGGTGAGAAAGATGCGAAACCAAGAACACTACATTGTGATTCAAAGAAAGGTAATAACGAACCGCCTTCAGTTGTCCCACTACAAACAGATTGTGAAAAACATTTTCAGTATTTCTCAAATGGCGAAATGGAAGGAATTAGTGAGGATGGAAAAACAACCATAGATGAGTTGGGATTAAACATCAAAAAACTAAAAATCCTAAGAGAAAAAGCCATCAACGAGTACTTTGAAATATATGAAATTGATGATTTAAAAGAAAATGAAATACAAGAATCAATACTAGATTTAAACCAAAAAGTTGAAGGGAAATACATTCCCTTTTGTAAAGCAATCAAATTTATACTAAACCAATATTACACATAAATTTTATGAGATTAAAAGACAAAGTAGCCCTCGTCACAGGAGGCAGTAGCGGAATTGGCAAAGAGACTTGCCTCTTATTTGCCCAAGAAGGCGCAAAAGTCGTCGTAGTAGACATCAATACCAGAGAGGGCAAAAAGACCGTCAAAGAAATTGAAGCCAATGGAGGCGAAGCCCTATTTTATAAAGCCGATGTTTCAGATGAAAATGCCTGCCGTAAAATGGTCGCTTATGCCGTCAAAAAATTTGGAGCCTTACACGTTTTGTTCAACAATGCAGGCATTATGCACAGCGACGATGGCAATGCCGAATCGACCACCGAAGACGTTTGGGACTTGACAATGAACATCAATGTCAAAGGCGTATTTTTTGGCTGTAAATATGGTGTACCTGCCATTCGCAAATCGGGTGGAGGTTCCATCATCAATACGGCCTCTTTTGTGGCACACTTGGGAGCAGCCACACCTCAATTGGCATACACCGCAAGCAAGGGAGCAGTCTTGGCAATGTCTCGTGAGTTGGCAATCATTCACGCCAGAGAAAACATCCGAGTCAATGCCCTAAGCCCAGGTCCATTGAGAACCGAACTCTTAATGAAATTTCTCAATACCGAAGCCAAAAAGCAACGCCGATTGGTACACATCCCAATGGGCAGATTTGGCGAGGCAAAAGAAATGGCAAAGGCAGCACTCTTTTTGGCCTCCGACGATTCGTCTTATATGACAGGAACCGAATTTTTGGTAGATGGTGGCATCACAGCCGCTTACGTAACACCTGAATAATTACCAAAAACTGGAAAAACGCTGGATGCTCACAAAGAAATACTAGAAAAAGTGGCTAGAGGTGATGACAAAGCCTTTAAAAAACTATATGATACATTCAGCGTAAAAGTTTACAATACTGCCATCAGTTATACACAAAACGCATTGGATGCAGAAGAAATAACACAAGACGTTTTTACCAAAATATATAGAAGTGCAGGAACATTTAAAGGGGATTCGGCAGTGAGTACCTGGATATATAGAATCACTGTTAATACTTCACTCACTTTTATCAAAAGAAAAAAACGTTTTGTCTTTTTTCAATTAAGCAAAACCAAATCAAAAACGTCTGACTTTTATCATCCTGGAGTATTACTAGAAAAAAAAGAAGAAGCCAAGATGCTATTTAAGGTAATTGACACCTTATCTGATAACCAAAAAACAGCCTTTATTTTGAGTTTTGTAGAAGGCTTGCCAAGACAAGAAGTAGCCGATATTATGGGGCTTTCTTTAAAAGCTGTCGAATCTTTGTTGATGCGTGCCAAGAGAAATCTTAGACAAAAATTGGAAAAAATGTATCCAAACCGAAAGAAAAATTAAAAACCATAGTCTAAACAAATACTATGAACGACAATAAGGAAAAATGGATCGAACAAGTTTTGGGAAGTATGGAAGGCAGTACAAGAGCAGTGCCTTCTGATCAATTGTTTGCAAAAATCAAAAGAGGATTACATCCCAAACACAAAACCATTCCTATGGAAAGGCTTAGAGTGGCTGTTGCTGCAGCTGCTTTATTGTTCTTATTGAATGGCATCACTATTTATCAACAATTCCAGGGGACTTCTACAAGTGCAGAAACAACTTACTTGGAAAACAATGGTCAAAATCTTGTTTCCAATTATAATTTTTATAAATAATGAAGGAAGTAAGATTCTATAAATATGCTGCTTTAATCTTATTTGTTTTAAATATTGCATTGTTGGCTATTTTGACATTTGGGATTGTCAATCGTCCTCCGCCTCCTGGTATGAGAGGAGAGTATTTTCGAGAAAAAGCCATCAATATATTGAATTTGGATGAAGGGCAGCAAAAACAATTTAAAGAATCTGCTGATAAACATCTTACAAAAATAAGATCCATAAGTGGCAAACAAAAACAATTTATTGAGACCTATTTTGGGAGTTTGTACAATGATTCAATAACAACAACAGCAGATGACTTACCTATAGAAATGCAGAAACTAGAAGCTGAAAAAATAAAATACACTTACCAACATCTCGAAGAAGTTCAGGCTATCTTGCGAGCAGATCAACAAGAAGCTTTTGAAACCTTTGTAAACGAATTGGTGGGAATGATTATGAATAATCCTAAAAAAAATAAAAAAGACCGAAGGAAATAAAAATAAGCAGAGTCAAAAGGGATAAAATCAAACAAATGAAGAAAATAGTTTATGCCTTTTTGATGATGATGTCAGTCGCTTCTTTTGGACAAACACTAGAGGACTTTCCCTGGCTCAGCCAAATAATCAACTCAGATGATTGCTGTGAGGTGCAATCTGCTGTAGCCTACCCAGTCAATAACAATTATTTCATTTATGTAAGCCCCGATTTTCAATGTAGTGGTGAATTTGGAAAACTCTATTATGAGAATGGAGATTGTTGGTGTATCAGTAGTGGTACACTTGATTGTGTCGCTTTTTATGGTTTTTCTGATATGAATGCCATAAGTCTATACGATTGCACACCTGACAACAATAACAACAATGGCGACTCTGGTATTTTTGACGAATATACTTGGCTCAACAATCAAGTAGATACGACCAATTGTTGTACTGACCAATCTGTAGAAATTCACAGTTTTGGCAACTATTCTTTCATTTATGTAGATGATTGTACAGGTGAACTAGGAACTATGTATGCTGAAGACGGTCAGCTATGGTGTACCGATTATCCAGGCTTTGATTGTAGTAGTTTTTATGGCTTAAGCGAAAACTCACTCTATGCTACTTGGAATTGTGTCGCATCTGATTGTGTCGAACTCACTTGGTACCAAGACGCCGACGGTGATGGCTTGGGCAATCCGCAAGTAAGCCAATTGTCTTGTGAGCAGCCAGCTGGCTATGTGTCAAACAGTTCAGATACAGACGATACTTGTAATGGCACATTGGATGCCTGTGGAGTCTGCAATGGTTCAGGCATGAGTACCTGGTGTCAAGATGCCGACGGTGACGGATTAGGAAATCCAGCCGTTACGACAATGTCTTGTGAACAACCCACTGGCTATGTAGCCAATTGTTCAGATACAGACGATGGTTGCGACGGTACTGTAGATGCCTGTGGAGTCTGTAATGGACCAGGTATGAGTACTTGGTGTCAAGATTTAGACGGCGACGGACTAGGCAATCCAGATGTAAGCATTATGTCTTGTGAGCAACCAAGCGGTTATGTGGCAGACTGTTCAGATACAAATGATAATTGCAATGGTGTTGTTGATGTATGTGGTATTTGCAATGGCTCAGGTATGAGTACTTGGTGTCAAGATTTAGACGGCGATGGACTAGGCAACCCAGATGTAAGCATTATGTCTTGCGACCAACCAGAGGGCTATGTGGCAGATTGTTCAGATACAGACGATGGTGGAACTTCTAATGGTTTACACCCTGCTTTTTCAGAATTTGACCCAGGCAGCTATACCATTTACCTTGATGGCGATGATGTCGTAATTGAGTCAGATGGCCTACCCAATCACACTTCACCTTATTGGTCCAATACAACTGAAAGATGTCGAATAGGTCCAATGGGCAATCTTATGTGTACCAATTCTAACACAACGGAGAATCACCCATTATTTGTAGAACCTACTGCAACTACTTATGATGATATGGCACCAGGAAACATCGATGATTTCAATGGTAGCTACACTTTACGTGTACCCATTAGTCCAGCCTTGGCATCTTCTCCAACTTCAACAGGATTGGGACCAATTGGAATGGCGGTCAGTGGCTCCATGATTTACAATGATCAAGAAGGACCCAATGTGCCTTTGGACAATGCAGTAGTTTCATTCGACTATACTGCTGCACACACAGGACCACAAAGTTATCATTACCACTTAGAGCCAAAAGCTTGGTCAGATGATGATGATAAATTAATTGGTATTATGGCCGATGGTTTCTTCTTGTATGGTAGGAAAAATAGCGATGGAACTTATCCAACTGATTTGGACGAGTCAGGAGGGCATTTTGGACCCACTCCACACAATCCAGATGGAGAATACCATTACCACATTAAAAATGAACTGTACTTAAATGAATATTACATCTTATTCTCAGGTGATTACCAAGGTACACCAAACAATATTCAATAAATACCTAGTCTTGCTTTGTTTGTTTTTGGGTTTTATCGCTTGTGGCGAAAAATCAAAAGAGACGCATTCAGTAGCAACAAAAGCAGCTACTATGAGCAATGCCATTGCTAAAACAGATCAAACAAGTGTAGTCAATCAAAATGATTTAGAATTGATACCCGCTAAGGGGCTTGTCTATTATCTAGACAAGCCCTTCAGTGGCATTGGGATGGCTTATTTTGAAAATGGAAAAGAGGCTACCAGCACGGCCTATCTCAATGGCAAAAAACATGGTACTTATAAAAAATGGTTTGAAGAGGGGACACTGAGTTTTGAAAGTGAATACGTAGAGGGCAAACAACATGGCATCACCAAAACTTGGTGGAGAAATGGCAATCCAAGGTCCGAATCCAATTTTGAAAATGGAATCGCCAATGGTGTACAAAAACAGTGGTACAAAAGTGGTGCGAAATTCAAGCGGATGAACTTGCTCAATGGCAAAGAAGAAGGCTTGCAACAATCGTGGAGGGAAAACGGAAAACTCTACAACAATTACGAAGCCAAAAATGGTCGGATTTTCGGATTGAAAAGAGCCAATTTGTGTTTTGCTTTAGAAGAGGAAGAAGT
>JAHDIA010000430.1 GCA_020631035.1 Chitinophagales bacterium
AAACGAAGCAACAAAGGACAAAACATGCCAAATACGCCCGATTGCAATGGATATGGTGGCAATATATATCCCGATGCATCTTCGGGATATAAACTGGCGTGGCAGAGAATCGAAATATTTCCCCCCAAAATGCCACCATAGAAATGGAAAGCGGGGACACCCCATGCAAACGAAGTCTACACATTCCGTCCCAATCAAAAAACAAGCAGATATTTTCCAAAAATCATTTTTTTTCGTAATTTGATTAGTTGTAGCAGAAACCAATTTAAACCCAAGCATCTAAAAGACTATCTAACGCAACTAAACCTAAATACTATGAATAAAAAAATCTATGCAAGCGCATTTGCCTTGGCAATTATTTGCTTGATGAGCTCCTGCATTCCCCAACGAAAATACACCGATCTTAAATCTTCTTATGATGATTTGGTAGTAGAAGCAACCTCTTTGAGAGAAGTGGCTGCTGAACATACTAAAGAAGTCGAGGGAATGCGCATCGAAATAACGCAAAGACAGGAAAAAATCACCACACTTGAAAAACAGTTGAGTGAACTCAATAGCAATTTGAAGAAAATAGAAGAAGGAGCGGTGGGCAATGAAGAAGAATTGAGAAAACAACTTGAAGTATCTATCAAAGATAGAGAGGCATTGAGTTTTGAGTTGGAAAATAAGAGAAAAGAGCTGTACCGTAGAGAAAAAGAACTAGAAGAGAAAAGCCGTCAATTAGAGGAGAAAATCATCATCATTGACCAAAGACAATTGGACAATGAAACCCGTTCATCAGAGCTGGATAAGTTGAAGGGCGAAATTGAGGAAAAAGAACGCAAACTTGCTGAACAACAAAAAATTATGACTGGACAAAGCGGCGACATCGAAAAATTGACTTCGGATGTGGCAGATAGAGAGCGAAGAGTCCAAGAACTGGAAGGCATAATTTCCAGTCAGCAAAGCCAAGTCCAAGCCCTCGAAAGCAAAATATCATCGGCATTGGTCGATTTTGCGGCTGGTGATTTGAGTGTCAACCGCCGAGATGGGAAAGTTTATGTTTCTTTACAAAGTAAGTTGCTGTTCAAATCGGGGAGTAAGACTGTTGAGCCAAGAGGAAAAGAAGCCTTGGGCAAGGTTGCTGATGTATTGCGCAATAATTCAGATATTGACATCATCATTGAAGGACACACCGACAATGTAGGAGGAACCCAAGCGAATTGGGACCTGAGTGTATTGAGAGCGACTTCTGTTGTTAAGTTATTGATAGATACTTATGGAGTCAATCCTGGCAGAATTGTGGCATCAGGTAAGGGAGAACATGCACCAGTAGCCTCCAATGACAACAATGATGGCAAACAACTCAATCGACGCATCGAAATCATTTTGTCTCCTAAATTGGACGAATTGTACAATGTAATTGGTCGATAAAAGAGCTATAAATTGTAAAAGATTGAGAAATGATTTAAAACCGCCCTACAAACTTGATTTTGTGGGGCGGTTTTTTTGTAGATTTGCACTGTTTTGATCAAGCTATTTTCTCAACCACTCGCATTTGTACTACTTTGTGTTTTAGGAGTAGTCGTTCATCTCTACTTATTTATCAATCCTTTGGGAGCACAAATAATAGAGGAGGGGAGTAGTTTGTATTATTGGATCAATAGTCTTATCAATACCTTAACACAAGGTTCTTACTACATTCGTTTGTTACTTTTTGTCTTTTTGGGCATTGTTCAAGCTTGGGGTGTCAATACATTGGGTAGTCGTTTTGGCATCACAGGTGAAAAAAATTATTTGGCAGGAATGGCTTATTTGCTTTTATTGGGCTTATTGGGAACTGCCTGTTTTTTAACTCCTTCCTTCTTTGCTGTCTTTTTTATCATACTGGTATTGTTCCGCTTGTTTCAAGCTTATAATAAAGAGGCTTTTAGATACGTATTTGATACAGGATTTTATACGGGAGTAGCTGCTTTGTTTTATCCACCTGTTATTTTTATGTTGGTTCCCTTGTTTATTGGTGTGCTCAACATTAGATTGTTTAACTGGAAAGAGTGGATAACCATTGTTATTGGGGCTATGATTCCCTTTTATTTACTTGAAGCCTATCACTATTTGGTATTTGGTCAACTATTGCCATTAAAAGAAATGTTTGGTTTACAGGCAGATTGGGGAGCTTGGGGTACTTTATTGACCTTGCCTTGGGTGCTACACTTGGGTATTTTGTTGGTAGTCAGTCTTTTATCTGTTGGATACATGCAAACCCAACTACTCAAGTCTGATTTGAGAAGTCGAAAGTTTTTGATTGCCCTTACTTGGTTTCTGATTGGCTTGTTGCTCATAGCTGTTTTCTTAGGCAGAATTGATTCGGGAGCATTGTTATTGGCAGCACTTCCCTTGGCATTGTTATTGGGGTACTTTTTTAGGTATTTTCATAAGCGACTTTGGTCTGAGATTTTGATAGGAGGACTCTTGGTATCTATGTTTTTGATCCAATTTTTGTTCTGATAAAAGCTTAATAATTCCTAAATTATAACATATACTAAGTAAAAAAATACTAAAAGACTTAATTTTTGATTAAACCGTCAGCTAGGTACTTTATTTAATTAGAGACAAGGTTTATTTTTGCAGAGGCATTTTGGGGGAAATAGCCCAATCTGGCTCTAGTTTTTCTTTTTTTAATCATTAAAAACTACAGTAAGGTATGAAAAACTACTTATTGACATTGTTTTTCACATTGGTTGGTGCTGTTTCTATGCAGGCACAAATTTTAGAACCCGTTGATTGGGCATTTGATACCAAAGATATGGGAGATGGTACCTATGAACTTCATTTTACAGCCGAAATGGACAAAGGTTGGTCTATTTATTCGCAAAATCTAGACGATGGTGGACCTGTTCCAACTTCTTTTGAATTTGATGAGGGAAGCTTTGAGCAAATAGGAGACATCAGAGAAGATGGCGAACTCATCGAAAAATATGACAAACTGTTTGAGATGGATTTGCGTAAATATAGCGATAAGGTCACTTTTGTCGCAACAGTCAAAGCAGAGGTAGGCGAAACCATTATGGGCTACCTCACTTTTATGACTTGTGACGATCAACGTTGTCTTCCCCCAGAAGATGTTGATTTTGAATTTGTCCTTGGAAAGTAAGATTAATTGAAAAATCAAAATTGAAGATTGAAAACCTAATTTTCAATCTTCAATTTTGAATCTGCTTCGGCAGTCTGATTGATTCTTCAATCTTGAATTTGAAAAAAATAAACCTATGAAACACTTATTGGGAACATTCTCATTGCTGTTTTTCCTCTTTACTTATACCAGTTTGCAGGCGCAAGTAGTCGATCCTGTCAAATGGAACTTTAGTAAAAAAGCCTTAGACAATGGCGATTACGAATTGTATTTTGATGCCACTATCGAAAAGGGTTGGTATGTCTATTCACAAGACATTGGAGATGGTGGACCTGTGCCAACCACCTTTGAGTTTGATGAAAGCAGTGATTTTAAGCTAAAGGGTAAAATAAAAGAGGAAGGTAAGCTTATATCGAAACATGACAAGATGTTCGATATGCTCATCAACAAATACCCTGGTAAAGTACGTTTCATAGCGACAGTAAGCCCCACCAAAGACCAAGCAAAGGTCGCAGGTTTTCTAGAGTTTATGACCTGTGACGATACCCGTTGTCTCCCACCAGAGCAAGTAGACTTTGATTTTAGCTTGCCCAAAGTAGCCGCCAATACCAATAAGAGTGCAGGAACGGCAGCTCAATCTATTTTGGATAGGGGGAAGAACAAAGTAGCTGAGACGGCTGCTTCTACACAAGCGACAGTACAACAATCAGCCGAAAAAGTACAAAGCAACATATTGGACCGTGGAGGCAATACCACAGCTCAAGCACCTGCCCAACAAAGTGGTATTTTGGAACCCGTTAAATGGGATTTTAGCTCCAAACCATTGGGCAATGATGAATACCTACTCAATTTTGATGCGATAGTAGACAAGGGGTGGTACATCTATTCTCAAAATGTAGGAGATGGCGGTCCTGTCCCAACAGAGTTTACTTTTGAAGAAAAGAAAGGTGCAAAACTCTTGGGCAAAGTTGAAGAAAAAGGAAAAATGATAGAGAAGTTTGACAAGATCTTCGAGATGACTGTACGCAAATATGCCAATAAAGTCAATTTTTCACAAAAAGTCAAACTGACCGATGCCAATGCCAACATCAAAGGCTATCTTACTTTTATGACCTGCGATGATGGTCGTTGCTTGCCACCTGAAGATGTAGAATTTGCCTTTAATTTAAAAGGTTCAGGGGCTGCTGCTGGCACTGTTGCCTCAACGGGAGGAAGCAATGCCAATGGTGGAAGTGGAGAACAAGCAACAAATAATGGAACAACAGCGACTGACGCTGCTAATGCCACTGGAACGGCTGCTGCCAATGGTTTGAGCAATGCCGAAGCTAACAACAATCAAGGAGTAGCCAATAGTGGGCATTCCAATACTGCTGGAGGAAGTACTGCTGGTATGTCTAAATTGACTGCTGGACCTGAAATGTTTTCGGGCGTTATTGGCGATTGTGGAGCGGAAACTGAAACCAAAGAAGAAAAAGAAGGAAAAACTCCTTGGGTGATTTTCTTACTAGGATTCTTAGGAGGATTTGGGGCTTTGTTGACGCCTTGTGTATTTCCTATGATTCCATTGACGGTAAGTTTCTTTACCAAGCAAAGCAAAGACAAACGCAAAGGCATCATCAATGCCTTGATTTATGCTTTGTCGATTATTGTGATTTATGTGACATTGGGTTTTTTGGTGACCATTATATTTGGACCAACCGTCCTAAATGAGTTGTCTACCAATCCCTGGTTTAATATATTCTTCTTTCTCATTTTTGTCGTCTTTGCCATTTCATTTTTTGGCTATTTTGAAATTACTTTGCCCAACTGGATTGTTAATAAATCTGATTCTGCTGCTGATAAAGGTGGTTTGTTGGGGATTTTCTTTATGGCATTTACTTTGGCTTTGGTGTCTTTCTCTTGTACAGGTCCCATCATTGGTACTTTATTGGTAGAGGCAGCAGTGAATGGAGAACGTATTGGACCAATGGTCGGAATGTTTGGCTTTGCATTGGCATTGGCTTTGCCTTTTGCCTTATTTGCAGCCTTCCCAGGTTGGTTGAACTCGCTTCCCAAATCAGGAGGCTGGTTGGATACAGTCAAAAAAGTATTGGGCTTTATCGAATTGATTTTTGCCCTTAAGTTTTTGTCCAATGCCGATTTGGTCAAGCAGTGGGGTTTGATTCCTAGAGAAGTCTTTATTGGTATTTGGATCATCTTATTGGTTTTGTTGGGCATTTTCTTGATGGGAAAACTCAAATTGCCACACAATACACCAGTAAAAAAGTTTTCGCCTATGCGTATTGGGATGATTGCTTTCTCCTTTTTATTTGCAGCACTTTTGGTGCCTGGTTTGTTCCTCAAGCCAATGCCTTTAATTGGAGATGTGATGAGTGGTTTCCCACCTCCAACTTTTTACAATATCAAGAAGTTGTGGTTAGGGGGAGACGAATCACACCATGCTGAAGGTGACAAAGCTCCTGGTATACATGGTATTCAGGATCTCGAGGCAGGTATTGCTCAAGCCAAAAAGGACAATAAACCTATTTTA
>JAHDIA010000431.1 GCA_020631035.1 Chitinophagales bacterium
AGGAAAAATAGAGGATACCTACTACAAACAATAATGTAAAATTGTATCCTCTTAATTGGGTAATAAAGTTGAGAAAAGGCAAGGTGCTAATCATCAGCACACTTGCCAAAATAGCCGTTTCTTTATTGAAAAAGCGTTTGCCAAATTTATATACTCCCCACAGTGTTAATAGGGCAAAAGGAATTTGACACAAACGCAATATCCACATTTTATCTAGGGAGTCATACCAGTTCTCTAAGCCCAAAACTTGCCTAAATACATTGTTGCATAAATTGAAAAATATATGATTGTTGGGGCGATAATTGTCAGAAAGAATGGTCTCGCCTAATTCCTTGAATGTAAAATAATGCAAGGACATAATCTCATCCCAATACAAATCGTGTCCAATGTATTGCCAAGAAAAAATGACCAAGACCACTGCTGAAACCAGCCAGTAGGAAATTTCTGGTATGGAATTAAATTTATATTTATGAAAGAACTTCATTCAATGTAAATCAATTAAAAGATTGCGACAAGGCATCCAATGTTTTAAATCTACGCCCGATAGCAGCGGATATGGTGGCTATATAGAGACCTTATACATAATGTCTCTATATGCGTGGCGGTGAATCGAACTGTTTCCGAATGCCACCATAGCAGCGAATAGCGGGGAGACACCCACCCACGAAGCCCCCAACTTTCCGTCCAAAACCTTAAGAGCAGGTTAGGAATTATCATTCAGCACTCAAAAGTTGTCTTTTTGAACCTGTGCGGCAGCTATTTTTTGCTCAATAGCGCTGCTATTAAGCGCAAAATGAGCTTTGCACAGAACCAAAAATCCTTCCCTTTGAGGTGTAAAGCACAATTCCTAACATGCTCTAAAATGACATTGCTATGAATAAAAATCGCCATCACTATTTGTTAAATGTGTTCTCTTTTAAGTGTTTGATTATTAGTTGTTTGCCTCCTGTTTTTGATTGGTTTTATACTCAAAAAGTAGTTATAAATGCCTGAAAATGTGCTTGCACAAAGGCATTATGCTGGTGTAATTTGTGGATAAATTTTACAATCAAATTTTAAACAACAAGAGTATGAAACAATTAACAATTGCAACAGTTTTGATTTTTTGGATGCATTTTGCAGGAGCGCAAACCTTGGAATGGTCAGAAACTTATGGGGGAGGTGGCTTGGATTGGACATTGTCTATTGCAGAAACTTCGGATGGAGGATACATAACAGGAGGTTTTAGTGCTTCTTCGGGAGGGGATGTAGGAGAGAATGCAGGTGGCTATGATGGATGGTTGTTAAAAACCGACGCACTTGGGGACATTGAATGGACACAGACCTATGGTGGAAGTGAAAATGATTATTTAAGGATGGTCGTAGAACACCCCAATGGAGGATACATCATTGGAGGATTTAGTAAATCCAATGATGGTGATTTAGAGCAAAATAGTGGGGATGAGGATTATTGGGTAATGAAGTTGGATGAGGAAGGAAATATAGAATGGTCCAAAACTTATGGTGGCTCAGACCAAGATAGATTGATTAATTTGCACATAGTGCCTTCGGGTGGATACATTGTTGGAGGATTGAGTTATTCTAACAATGGAGATGTGGCAGACAATTATGGAGAACGTGATTATTGGGTCGCCAAGCTAGATGATATGGGTGAAGTTGAATGGTCGCAAAATTATGGAGGCAGTGGTGCCGATATAATGTTGACAATGGAGCTTTGTCCCGATGGCGGATACATTTTAGGTGGTTGGTCTCAATCTGATAATTTAGACGTACCAGGCAACAATGGTGAACAAGATTTTTTACTCATTAAGTTAGATGAGTTTGGAAATGTGGACTGGACCCAAAATTATGGGGGTTCTCAAGATGATGTTTTGTACAGCATCGAAGTGGGGGGAGATGGCTATTTGTTGGGAGGAATTTCTTATTCTAGTGATGGAGATGTATCGGGAAATTATGGAGATGCAGATTATTGGATTGTTAAAGTAGATTTGGAAGGAAATATTGTTTGGGAGCAAAACTATGGTGGCATATTTTCAGATCTATTACGTTCGACAGCAACAAGCAATGACGGTGGGTATTTACTAGCTGGTGTATCTTCTTCTTCTGATGTGGATGTCTCAGGCAATTACGGAAGTTTGGATGTTTGGGTTGTCAAAATTGATGCAATGGGAGACATTGTTTGGGAGCAAAATTATGGTGGATCAAATGAGGAACGTTTGTACGATATGCAACTGACAACAGATGATGCTTGTATTTTTGCAGCCACCAGCGAATCTCTTGGAAATGATGTACCAGCCAATCAAGGAAATAGAGATTATTGGCTGTTCAAAATTGTACTGGAACAACCCGATTGTGCGGGTATTCTCAATGGTCCCAACTCTCTAGATGAGTGTGGTGTGTGCGATGACAATCTTGACAATGACAACGAAACTTGTGCCGATTGTGCGGGTGTCCCCAATGGGCAAAATACAGAGGATAATTGTGGAGTCTGTGACGACAATCCCGACAATGATAACGAAAGCTGTACCGATTGTATGGAGATACTCAATGGTCCGAACTCCCTAGATGATTGTGGTATTTGCGACGACAATCCCGACAATGACAATGAAACTTGTGCCGACTGTGCAGGCATTCCCAATGGGCAAAGTGTAACGGATGATTGTGGTGTTTGCGACGACAATCCCGACAATGACAATGAAAGTTGTGCCGATTGTGCGGGCGTTCCCAATGGTTCCAATACTCTTGACGACTGTGGTGAATGTGATGCAGACCCCAATAACGACAATACAACTTGTATGGGCATCGAGAACCAACTCAATGAACAAATGTTGAGTCAGATTTCGATTGCACCCGTTCCTACAAAAAACAATCTTAGATTACAATACACTACAGATATAAATGAGGAAGTGCGTTGTGTTGTTTACAATAGTAAAGGTCAAGCAATGAGGCAAGAGTCTCAACAGTCAAGGCTAGGAGAAAATCAATTGAATATAGATGTGTCAAGCTATCCATCGGGTGTTTACTTCCTACAAATCAATACAGCTAAAACCCAAAGATCAAGCATTCGATTTGTAAAGGAGTAGGAGATACTTAAAGGTGACACCTTTCTTTTTCTAAAAATAATTAGCGATTAAATACAAAATATAATTGTACATATACTCTTGTAAGAGTCAAGGAGCCATAATGGTGACTTGACTCTTTTTTGATTTCTATGTCAAAGTCTATGATTCCGATGTATCGGAATGGTGAAAAAATCCGTGCCAATCTGTGTTGAAAAAATCCGTGTCAATCTGTGTTGAAAAAATCCGTGTCAATCCGTGTTGAAAAAATCCGTGTCAATCTGTGTTGAAAAAATATACTTCATTTTATCTCAATACTTGAACAAACATTGAAATATTCATATATTGCATGGTCAATTAATTCAATGTGAAAATATGTGGACCATACATATCGCCCCTAGGAACAAACAAAGCTTTGAGTAGTCTTGCATTGATGGTATTTTTAATGATGAGTGCCTGCAATTTTGGTACTAGCATAGAGAGTTTGGCACATTTCCCACATTTGGTCGCTGCCCCAGATGCCAACGAATGGATGCAAAACAACAAAAACTGGCGACTCATAGAAGTTAGCAAATCTGATAAGTATGCACAAGGACACCTCCCCAGTGCCTTCAATCTCTGGCGACCCGATTATAGCAATGACACCGAATATCCCTACAGTGGAATGCGGTCAAACAGAGCCGAAATGGAAACACTCTTGAGTGAATTGGGAATGCAAAAAGACATGGTCTTACTCCTATACGATACCCAAGGCAATGTCGATGCAGCCCGTTTGGCGTGGCAATTGGAGCTTTGGAACTTTCAAAATTTCTACTTGATTGATGGCGGCAAAAAAGCCTGGGAATTGGCAAGTTTACCACTTACAAAAGAAACACCCAAACAGCCCAATAAAAGCGATTTTAAATTTACAACTGATAGAGAAAACAAAGCTTTGTTGGCAAGCCAAGAAGAGGTTCAAGCAGCTATCCAAGATCCGAATACCATCATCATAGATACCAGAGAGCCTTACGAATACAAGGGTGAACCTTTTGAAGTCGATGGTGTTGTATATAAATACAAAAAAGGAGCCTTTGCAAGTGGTGCCATCCCCTCTTCCTTGCATTACAATTGGAGCAATGCGGTATCGCTTCATGGCGATCATAGGTTTAAAAGTCTAAAAGACATCATATACGATTTGGGTCAGCTAGATGTCAAATCGGATAAGAATATCATTGTATATTGTCAGTCTGGTGTTCGTTCGGCACACACCAGTTTTGTACTGAGACATTTGCTAAATTATCCCTCGGTACAAAATTACGATGGCTCTTGGATTGAGTGGTCGTATTTAAATATAAAAAACCAAAATGCCAACACCATACGTACAATAGAACAAAGTAAAATAAATTGAGATGGAAAAATACATTGACATATTTTTAAATGCTTATCAAAACTATGCTTCTTATTTATGGAGTGAAATAAGCAACCCACACTGGCACAATTATTTCTATTGGCTTATTGGCGTCTCTTTGTTTTTCTTTGTATTGGAAGTAGTCATTCCTTGGCGAAAAAAACAAAACATCATCCGACGAGATTTTTGGTTGGATGCCTTTTATATGTTTTTCAATTTCTTCCTTTTTTCACTTATCATATACTATGCCGCATCCGATCTAGTGGTCAATTTGTTCAATGATGGTATTCGCTGGCTAACAGGCGGCTTTGATTTACAACAATCCAATCCACTCAATGCCCAACCAATGTGGCTTATTTTACTCATTGGTTTTGTCGTGCGTGATTTTGTTCAATGGTGGATTCACCGACTCTTGCATTATTCTGACCGTCTGTGGAAATTCCACCAAGTCCACCACTCCGTCGAACAAATGGGATTTGCCGCCCACCTCCGCTATCACTGGATGGAAAATGTGGTCTACCGAACATTGGAATATATTCCACTGGCACTGCTAGGCATTGGACTTTACGACTTTTTTGTCATTCACATTTTTACACTTGTTTGGGGACATTACAATCACTCCAATATTTCCATCAGTGGACGAGTAACAGGAGGGATGCTAGGGACACTTATTGGTGTCTTGATTGCCTTTAATTTTTTGGAAATCAATTTATTGAACAATCCAAGTTGGACTACCCAATTACTCACCATTGTTACTTCGGCACTAGTAGGAGCTTTGTTGTTGGGTTCCATTATGAAATACCTTTTCAATAATCCTGAAATGCACATTTGGCACCATTCTCACGACCTACCCAATGAAAGACGCTATGGTATTAATTTTGCTTTGACTCTTGCCATTTGGGATTATCTTTTTGGTACTGCCTATATTCCGTTCAATGGACGAGACATCAAATTGGGTTTCCCAGGTGTAGAGCAATTTCCAGATAATTTCGTTTCTCAAAGTATGCTCGGTTTTGGAGTAGTTGATTACGAAAAAGAAGAGCATAATAGAGTAGGGGAGAATGATTTGTAAAAATAAAAATGCCAACAGCAACAAAACTAAGCAGCAAAGTAAATTTAAAAGTTCTCATAGATTACTCTATTTAATACACTGTAAATTAAATAAATTGATGTTTTTGGGCAATGAATTTTTGT
>JAHDIA010000432.1 GCA_020631035.1 Chitinophagales bacterium
TTTATAAATGTTTCCATCTTTAACTGGAAACAATCTTTTTTGGGCTGTCAAATCGTACAAAATAGCTAATTCGCCTCCATCAAAGTTTTCGATTTCCATATAAGAGACATCGTCATTGGGTACTCTAAATTGGAAAGTTTGTTCGTTTTCAAAATCAAAACTACGTGGATAGGTTACAGAGATGTATGCCAAGGAGTTTTGATCGTGATGGTTGTAATGTGGGTAATTGGGATAAATATTGAAACCTTGTGCCAATTGTATATCATATTGGTCATGGTTGAAAATATCAGCCACACTTTCCAAATTGATGGTAGTGATGTTAGAAATAGCCGATACAGGTACTTCTTTGTTGAAGGTGACATAGTTAAAGCCTTTGTAGGTAGTGTCTACATATTCATTGTCATTGACTGTAATACGGATGTGGTGTTCATCATTGGCAATGAACAAATCATCACCTCTTCCCACCGCTTTGACTTCGACTCTTGCCATTCCTCCATTGTCGTATACACCAGGTGTAAACAAACTATAATCTTGGTCTTTGGTTGCCAATACCAAGGTACTGACAAACCCTTCGCCTCGCCCAAAATCAGATAAATAACTATTGACACCTGCCCAAACCCTTGTATCTGGTCGGCCATCGAAGAATTCTTGGTCAAGAAGTCTTGTTGCCGTATGAGGATAGGACAGTTCTTTTTCTAAAGGAACACTCAAATCGTTTCCTATGGTGCTATAGCGCAATCCCTCGCTGTTGCTATCAGATACCAAAAAGTAAGTAGACGAATCGGTATAAAGACTGTGTTGTTCAGATACTTGCCATTCAGGATTTTCAAACAACTGTCTATCAAAAGCACCATCGTTCTTTTTACCATAAAACTCCACATAATCGTTGGGTGTAAGCATACCATCATTGCTTACAAAAATGGGTACTTCTTCCCCCATATGATACAACTTCAAATTGTTACCGTCCAATGGTACACCTGCTGCTACCAAGGTGTTGTAGTTGATGCGGTACATATTGTCTTCAGCAACCTTAAACTTGTAGTAGGTTTTGTTATGGTCAATCCACTCATTGTCATAAAATTGAGCTTGTACCAAGGCTGCCGAACAGAAAAATAAGCATATATATACTAAATACTTTTTCATTGTTTGGTTTTTTAAAAGAGTCATCTATAAGATTTTTACTTGTTAAAATCCAATTTTGCTGAGAATATATGAGAATAGATACCAGAAGAAATGTTGCCCAATCCAGTAAGTGCATAATCGATGGTAAAGATACCTAGTTTTACCCCTACACCAACATTGGGTTGTACCGATAAAACCGTTTTAGTAGTGTCTTCGTCATCTAAGAATCTTTGGAAATTGTTGAGTCCCAAACGCAAGAATACCAAATCATTGTATCCTGCTTCTACGCCCAGTTGTGGGTCAATACTCAATGCACTTGTGTGTATAAGGGTATTGCGTTCTCCAAAGGTCATTTCCAAGTCTAGTTCGGCCAATAAATCAATATTGTCACCAAATTCCATTGTATAAGCTCCACCCAAGCTGAGGTGTTGTGCTGTTAATTCAACAGAATTTATGGGTACTTCGTTGCCTGTTGCAGCGAGTATTTGTTTTTCTTCCTCAGTAAAGCTAAATGACCAAGTATTGTAGGTTGAAGTGGCATCTCTTAAACTGGCTCCTAAGAGTATGTTGTCATTGAGTTGGTATTGTACACCTAGATCCAAACCAAAGCCCCAGCTCTTGGCAAAGTCCCCCACTTGTCGATGGATTATTTTGATATTACCACCAATTTCAAGACCACGTAGTTTTTGAGCATAGGACAATAAAATTCCATAATCAGCAGCCGAGAAGGTAGTGATGTTATCATAATTGACATTGCCCGAACCATCAATTAAGGAAAGGGTATTGGGAATATTGTCTACCCCAAAACGAATGATCGAAATACCGACTGTTCTTGCACCACTTTGAATGGGAGCCGCCAGTCCGATATAATCGTATTTGCCGATGCCTGCAAACCATTCGGCGTGCATGGCACCTACTTGAAAATTGTTTACTTTGTTCAATCCCGCAGGATTCCAATAGGCACTAGTAACATCGTCAACAATGGCAGTTTGAGCGTGTCCCATTGCCAGACCACGCGCTCCAATTCCCAGAGACATAAATTCGTTGCTGTATGCACGAAATTGTCCAAAAACTTGGATACCGCCCAAAAAAAGAAGCAATGCGAAAAGCGTTTTTTTCAACATAGTCTATTATTTGTTTTATGCTTCAAGAAATTTTGAAGCAAAATAAATGGTAAAGTTAAATAATATAAAGTGGTAGAATTTGTCGCCTAATAAATAGATAGTTTAAAGAGTTTAGTAGAACAATGAAAAAACATTAAAAGGTGGGTAAAATTATAACAATAGGCTCTATTTTTTAACAAAGATACGGATAAGATGGGGATTTTGCCAAAATGGTTGCAGATGTAAATGTTAAATGTTGATTTTTTGGATTTATTTGGTAGTGTCGGATGAGCGGGAGGATGCACGCTTGTACGAAGTATAAAATATGCGTTGGCTAACCTGAGTACACATAGCCTCAATGTCACGCACGCTGCACAAAAATTGGCATCTTATTCGGGTATATGATGGACCAGATACAGATGCTCCGCTTTTGGCTGAATATACCAATGTCATATCGAGTTCTGGAAATACAAACACAATTGTTGCTTTGCTGACTGCCAACAATCCAAGCGGTTGTTTGAGTATTCAGATTGTTTCTGATTTTTTGTTTAGTTGCAATCAGAATCCGCCTGTACCATGTGAGTGTCTTGGATACTCTTGGGATGGATACCATTAGTAATATACAACAAATTGACAAAATAAGCCTGCAAGTATATCCCAATCCAACCCAAAATGAAATCAATTTGCTCAGTTCACAAGACCCCATTCGAGCCTTACTGATTTATGATTTGTGGGGAAGAATGGTTTATCAACAAGACAATATCAACGTCCAAAACTTGAATATCAATATAGGCAATTTGACCAGTGGTACCTACTTTGTCAAAGTTTGGGTAAATGGTCGTTTTGTGGAACATAGGATTGTTAGGGAGTAAGGCTAGTCGATGGTTTTCGGTCGATAGTCCATAACTCTTAGTGTTATTGTCCAGTTTATAGGAGTCCATAACTCTTAGTGTTATTGTCCAGTTTATAGGAGTCCATCGACTACCCAAAAGGTATCACCCAAATCGTTCTTTGCGAACCTTCTGCAAAGCAAACATTTCATCCCGTAAACGAGCCGCTTCCATAAAGTCCGTTTTCTTGGCAGCTTCTTTCATTGCCCGTTCGGTATTGGCGATGGTTTTGTCCAATTGTTCCTTGTCCATATACTGAATGATGGGGTCGGCAGCCAAACTGATTTCAGGGGCATCTTCGATATACATATTGTCCACCTTTTTACCTTTGCCTTTGATGTCCAATACAGAGGCTTGTTTGTCGATTTCCTCTGCGGATTTTGTGACGGTTTTGGGGACAATCCCATGCTTTTCATTAAAGGCAATTTGCTTGTTACGTTTGCGCTCCGTTTCGTCTATGGTTCGCTGCATCGACTTGGTGACTTTATCCGCATAAAAAATGACCATGCCATTGGCATTCCGAGCCGCTCGACCTGCTGTTTGAATCAAGGAGCGTTCGTTGCGCAAAAAGCCTTCCTTGTCGGCATCCAAAATGGCAACCAGTGAAACCTCTGGCAAATCCAATCCTTCTCTCAACAAATTGACCCCAATCAAGACATCAAATTCGCCTAAGCGCAAATCCCGAATGATTTCCACACGATCCAATGTATCCACCTCTGAGTGAATGTAGCGACAATCAATCTTAACACGGGTCAAATACTTGGTCAATTCTTCCGCCATTCGTTTGGTCAAGGTAGTCACCAATACCCGTTCATTGGCTTCAATACGTTTGTTGATTTCTCCAATCAAATCGTCTATTTGGTTGGCACTGGGGCGTACCTCAATGGGGGGATCAAGCAAGCCTGTTGGACGAACCACTTGTTCCACGATCACCCCATCAGATTTTTCGAGTTCATAGTCGGCTGGTGTGGCTGATACATAGACCACCTGATTGGTCAATTGCTCAAATTCGTGGAAGTTCAAAGGGCGGTTGTCCAAAGCAGAGGGCAAGCGGAAACCATATTCAACCAAATTCATCTTACGAGAACGGTCTCCTCCATGCATTGCCGATATTTGTGGAACAGTAACGTGGCTTTCATCAATGACCAATAGGAAATCATCTGGGAAATAGTCGAGCAAACAGAAAGGACGTTCCCCAGGTTTGCGGCGGTCAAAAAAGCGGGAGTAGTTTTCGATGCCCGAACAATAGCCCAATTCCTTAATCATTTCGATGTCAAATTCTACCCGTTCTTTGAGACGAGCGGCTTCTTCGTTTTTTCCAATAGAATTAAAATAATCGCATTGTGCCTTGAGTTCGTCTTGAATTTCCTTGAGGATTTTAGCAAATTCATTGCGAGGAGCAATGTACAAATTGGCTGGGAAAATCGCCACATCGTTTACTTTATCAATGCGTGTCCCCAATTGCGGATCAATGGTTTCCAAATTTTCGACCTCATCCCCAAAAAAGACCACCCGTATACCATAATCAGCATAAGGTAAATAAATATCTACTGTATCGCCTTTGACCCTAAAATTGCCCCGTTCAAAATCTCCTTCGCTTCGAGAGTATAAAGCACCGACCAACTCCCTCAAAAATGGATCACGCCCCTTTTGGTCGCCCACAGACAAGCGAATGATTTGGTTTTTAAACTCGGCAGGATTTCCTAGACCATAAATACAAGAAACCGAGGCGACCACTACAATATCACGACGACCCGATAACAAAGAAGAACTCGCCTTCAAACGCAATTTTTCTACTTCTTGATTAATCATCAAATCTTTTTCGATATAGGTATTGGTAACAGGAATGAAGGCTTCGGGTTGGTAATAATCGTAATAAGATACAAAGTACTCGATGGCATTGTCTGGAAAAAACTGCTTGAACTCTCCATACAATTGTGCCACTAGGGTCTTGTTGTGGCTCAGTACCAAAGTGGGTTTGGCAACTTCCTGAATCACATTGGCAATGGTAAAAGTTTTACCCGATCCAGTAACGCCCAATAAGGTTTGTGCAGCTTCTCCTTCATTGATGCCTTTGACCAATTGATTGATGGCTTCGGGTTGGTCCCCAGCAGGCGTAAAATGTGAGTTGAGTTGGAAATCCATTGTTGCAATGTTTGTTTGATTGCAAAGATAAAGATAAAAAGGATTAGGACGGAACGTTGCTTTTTCAAACGATGGGGTGTCCTTGCTATCCGTTGCAAGTCCTCGTTGTGTTCGACAAGCAGTTGCCAAAGTACAGCCGTTATAGCTGGCTTATTGTGCTTGTGAGGATACCAACTCAAAGCGGGGTGAGCGCCGAACCCCACTGTGGGCTTTCCACTTCTATCAAGCGTATGGGGCATGTTGAGTGCTTCGTCGCTTCGTAAAAATAAAAAAGGTTCTTTGACATACGCCAAAGAACCCATTAATGCTCTTGAAAGACCTAGTGGTTTAATTCGTAAGTAATTGATAGTATAAACAAAGCATTTTTTGCTTGT
>JAHDIA010000433.1 GCA_020631035.1 Chitinophagales bacterium
GACGATGATCAAGAAAGTTTACATCCTGATTGTCTGGTAGAAAATGGTGGACAGGGGTTTTCTCTTTATACTGCTCATAGTTATGATGGATTGGTGCCAGGAGACGTTTTAAGTACTATTTTTTTGAATGGTTTTTCCTTACCAGTTTCAACAGATGAATGGCATTATGCCTGTCCATCTATCGCAAATGAATGGGTAGATTTTGCATTGGTTTGTTTTGAGGTGATTGATTCTGATGGAAATCCCAATATTGAATTTGCTGGAACAGAAAATGGACCAATAGAAGATTTAACAGGAACCAATTTTAACGATTCTACCAATGATGGAGACTATGACAACGGTGCCTTCTATGGGTGGAATCAATCGTACAATGATTTTATGGATTCTATTGCAATGGAGGAGTGTCAAATGAATCCATTATGGATTGAAATATGGATACAAGAATCTTGGGATGGTCCCAATCCATTTCCACTGTGTAATGAAACAGGAGATTCTTTGTATATACCAGTAGCAGTATTTGGAACAGATAGTTTGTATTATTTGAGTAGTGAATGTGGTACCTCCATTACGCCAATAGTAGGGGATGCCACTGTTGGAGCCATTGCTTTTTCTCAAGATCAAATAGAGGAGACAACAGAAGAATGTGTAATTACTTTTACTTCTATTAATGACACTAGTTGTTATGCTTCACTTGTATTGAAGGAGGATTTTTTTCAAAATTTTTCTATTCTTGAGTTTTGTAGTGGGTGTATAGATACTTTAGCTTGTAACTACAATTCTTTTGATAAAATAGATGATGGAAGCTGTAAGTATGAAAGCCTGTGGTACTATGATGGTGACGGTGATGGTTTGGGGGATGTAAATATGGATTCTTTGTCGTGCAATCAACCCACCAATTATGTAGCCAATGCCGATGACGATTGTGATGGAATGTATGATGATTGTGGTATTTGCAATGGACCAGGCATAGCCGAGGGAACGTGTGATTGTGAGGGCAATGGACCAAGTATGTGGTACTATGACGCAGATGGTGATGGTTTGGGGGATTCAAGCCAAGACTCCTTATCATGTGAGCAACCAATGGGGTATGTGGCAGAATTTGAAGTGATGTCACTGGAAAATATAGGGTCATTATTTGATGTTCAAGTATACCCCAATCCCGTTCGAGAACAACTATATCTTCAAATCAATAGCAAAGAAGCCAAAAGCTTGGTGTTTGAAGTCTATGGAATGGATGGAAAACGCTATGTAAGCAGTATTTTGAATGTCCAAATAGGAGCAAATCAGTGGATTTTAGCGGCAAAAAGCCTTCCTAGAGGTCACTTTTTTTGTAAAGTAAAAGACAATAAGAAGACAGTCATCAAAAATTTTGTTAGCAATTGAATGTTTAACAATTATTTAAAGATAATAAGAAAAAAGCCTATTATTTGTGGTTTAAATACCTGTTGGACATATATTTAGACACTTAAACTTTTCTTTTTTTTGAATTTATTTAAGGTGTCCAAGCGGTACAAGAGTAGTCACAAACTTGATAAAAATATCTAATTGGTTTAATTTTAGATAGTATATCCTATGTATACTATGAACACATCTATGACTACATTTAACCTTTCAACTTCATTTGTTCCAAGTATTTTGGAGAACAAAACACACTTCTTTAAGTTATTATCCACCTGTTTTATTTTGTCTGTGGGTACACTACAAAGCCAAGCTCAATCCATTGATTGTCAAATGGTGGCAACAGAAGCTTCTTGTGATGAGGAGCTATATTGCTTCAATTTACAACTCAAAGGAAACAATGGTGCCGATTATATGGGCTCTGCCTCTATTCGCTACTCTTATGATGCGAGTGTTTTGGCTTTTAGTGGAAACTCTTACAATGGCATTACAACAGGTTGTTATCAATCTCTTAATTTTGATAATGAGCAAGGAAACCTTCATCCAGAATGCAGTTCTGGGGGGGGAGGTCAGGATTTTAATCCCTATCGAGCACATTCATATGATGGAAATACCCCAGGAGATTTTCTCTTGACTTTGGTATTGGATTATCCGACGACCATTATTGGCAATGATACCTTTCGCTATTCTTGTCCATCTATTGGTGGCAATTGGGTAGACGTTGGTTTGATTTGCTTTGAAGTACTGAATCCAAATGGCAATCCCAATATTGCCATAATGGGTAGCCAAAATGGTGTTGCCCAAGAGACAGGTAGTAGCTTTAATTCAGATACAGACAATCCTGAAGATAAGTTTGAAAATGGCAGCTTTCCTAAATGGGAAATGTCGTTTAATGCTTATCAAGAATCTACAGTGTCTTGTAGTATTGCGCCCAATTGGGTCAATTTGGATGATCCAGGAGCCAATATTCCAAGTTTTCAGTGTAGTGAGGACAATGCAGGGCTGTTTGTTCCTTATTCTATAATAGGAGGAGCTGATTGGTATTATGTTTCAACTACTGCTGGTTCAGTCAATAATTCAGCTGTACAAGCAGAAGTGACAGAATATCTTTATTTAAGCATAGCTGAATTGGAAAATATCAATGAAGATTTTAGCCTATCATTTGTCAGTGCTGATGATCCCGATTGTGGAACAAGTATTTTGTTTGAATTGGATTGGTTGCCCGATCCTTTGTCAGAATTTTGTTTCCAAGAAGTATTGGGCTGTGTAGATCCGCAGGCATGCAATTACGATGCCGTTGCCAATACCGATGATGGCAGTTGTCAATATGCTTTTACTTGGTATCAAGATACGGACGGTGATGGTTTGGGCAATCCCAATGAAACCACTTTGGCTTGTACCCAACCCGCTGGTTATGTATTCAATGGAAATGACGCGGATGATACTTGTGATGGTGTAACGGACGAATGTGGTGTTTGCAATGGACCAGGAGCTTATGTTTGGTACCAAGATGCGGATGGCGATGGTTTGGGCAATCCCAATACGAGTGTACTAGCTTGTACCCAGCCTTCTGGCTATGTCTTTAATGGAGATGATGCAGATGATACTTGTGATGGTGTAACGGACGAATGTGGTGTTTGCAATGGACCAGGAGCCTATGTTTGGTATCAAGATGCGGATGGTGATGGTTTGGGCAATCCCAATGCAAGTCTTCTAGCTTGTACCCAACCTTTGGGCTATGTCGCCAATTCCAATGATACCGATGATGCCTGTGATGGTGTTTTTGATGAGTGTGGAGTGTGCAATGGTGCAGGAGCGTTTACTTGGTATCAAGATTCAGATGGTGATGGTTTGGGCAATCCCAATGCGAGCATTACTTCTTGTACCCAGCCTTTGGGTTATGTATACAATGCAGATGATACCAATGACAATTGTAATGGCATTTTAGATGAGTGTGGTATCTGCAATGGACCAGGAGCTTCTATTTGGTACCAAGATGCAGATAGTGATGGTTTGGGCAATCCGAATGCGAGCATTACTTCTTGTACCCAACCATTGGGGTATGTGGCGAACTCAAATGATACCGATGATGAATGTGATGGTGTTTTGGACGAATGTGGTGTCTGCAATGGCTTAGGACCATCCACTTGGTATCAAGATGCCGATGGAGATGGTTTGGGCAATTTTAATGCGAGCATTACTGCTTGTTTACAGCCGCTAGGCTATGTTGACAATGGCAATGACTTAAATGACGAATGTGATGGGGTGGTAGATGAATGTGGTGTCTGCAATGGTTTAGGGATTCCTACTGGAATTTGCGATTGTGAAGGGAATGAACCAAGTGTTTGGTATGAAGATGCCGATGGAGATGGACTAGGTGATTTGTATGTGGATTCTTTGTCTTGTGACCAACCAGATGGTTATGTTTCTGGTTTTGAAAGCGTGGGCATTCAAGATGAAGCCTATGTTTTTGATGCTATGATTTATCCAAATCCAGCACAATCAACTTTGTTTGTAGAACTTGATTCTCAAATAGATACCGAAATTAGCATTGAAATATTAGACCTTAGTGGACGACTAATCCAACAAATATCTACGAAAATATTTCTAGGAAACAATGACTTGCAACTAGATTTGTTGTCCTACAATTCGGGAATATACTTCTTGCAAATTAAAACGGCTGAAAAACAATTCATTAATAAATTTGTTGTAGAATAGTGATTGAACGATTCAATAGCTAATTCAACTCAAATTTTATACTCTTAAACTGGCGTGAAGCGGATGGAAAAAGCGAACAGACGAAGCAGATAAAGAACCGACGTATACGCCCGATAGTAGCGGATATGGCAATGGCGGTATGTAAAGACGTAAAATCGTGTTTTATGTACCGCCATTGCCATAGTAGTGAATAGCGGGGACACACGATGGTTTGGAAAGCCAGCGTGCCGTTCAAAAAATAATTGAGAACAACTTAGAATAATCAAAATGATGATCGTACTTATTGGTTGGATTGAAGTTTAGAGCTTGAATCTTCAAGTGGAATTTTATATATGGATTTAACAACGAAAAACATTGTAAGGCAATTGAGCCTTTGGAACACCCTTTTGTTAATGTGTTTTTTAACAATGAGTGGTATTGTACAAGGGCAAAATTGTGGAGAATATGCCGCAGGTCCCTGGGATTATGTGCAAAACAGTCCTTGTACCAATGGTGCAAGCATTAGTGCGGGCTTTACTGCTTGGGCGAATGAGGCATACTTTGTCAATGTTTGGTCTGGTGGGAATTATACATTCAGTATTTGTACCAATTATGATTCTAGTATTCCACAGTGGAATGGAGGTGCCATTCTTTCAGTTTATGAAGATGCAAACAATGATGGGGAAGTAGACAATATAAGCAGCCCATTGGCAAGTGTACAGGCTTGTCAAGTTACCTTTAGTGCGCCCAATAGTGTAGGAGCAAGTGGAGGTACGGTAATTGTGGTCGTCAATGATGGCAATTGTCAGGGCTATCTCGATCCGATTGCGAATGGAGAAATTATGTTGACCACCAATACGGCTGGCAGTTGCAATACGGCTTGTGACATTGAGCCTACTTGGGTCGATTTGGAGACCAATACAAGCTCAGAAAGTCCACAACCTTTTTGTAGTGGACAGGGCAATTTGATTTATGTCCCTTTTGCGATTTTTTCCAATCAATCACAATTTAATGTAACAACGAGCAGCGGAACAGTATTGAGTCCTACATTGAGCAATGGCGTTTCTAGTGCGATCACCCTTAGCCAAACAGACATCAATCAATCAGGTGGAATCATTGAAGTATCTTTTACGAGTAGCAATAATCCAGGCTGTAGCGAAAGTTTGATATTTGATTTGTCAACTGATATTAGCAATTCCAATATTGCTGGTTTTTGTATGCAAGCTCCTACACCAAGTGCTGGTATTTGTGGTTCGTATGACGAAGGAGCCTTTACAGATTTTGGCGAAATTCCTTGTGAGGCAGGCTTGAGCATTGATCCAGATGTGATGGCTTGGACCAATGAAGCCTATTTGATTTATGCGCATAGAGGCGGCAATTATACCTTTAGCTTTTGCGATGGTTACAATGCCAATTTGCCCGAATGGAATGGAGGGGCGAGAATCTCGGTTTACATAGATGAAAATTTGGAGGGTTTGATTGACAATTTTAGTACGCCTTTGGCTAGTGTTCAAAATTGTC
>JAHDIA010000434.1:0-701 GCA_020631035.1 Chitinophagales bacterium
CCCTCCATATAGTCATAGTCAGAGCATTCTTTATGGGGCTCAAGATTTTAAATTAATAGAGCTATTTGATAAGATTCAACAAGCTAAAGACAAAGGTGTTAAAGTAGCTTTAAGTATTGATGGCAAGAAAAAATCTGGTAATTATTTATGTGATTTACCAATTCCTAAAAATTTATTTGAGGAAGAAATTTTTGTAAGTGTTGGAAGATCAATGTTGAGAAGGTTTCAAATGGAAGGACAGACTCTTGAAAGTGAATTAGTTTCAGATAGATTATTATTAAATTATAAGGTTTAGTTTTTTATTCCTAATGGCGGCTATCCAATCTACACACACTTCTACAATCGAATTATAGACATTTTTTAAATTCTGTTTATTGAAGCGCAGGATGAGCGGGTAGATGAACGCTTGTATGAAATATAAAGCCTGCGTTGGCTAACCAGAGTGAACTTAGCCATTGCCCAATGACCTTGCAAAATAATAAATCAAAATTTGAAAATTAAAATCCTGAATCTACAATTTTAAATTTTAAATCTTGAATTTTTAATTTTTAATTCCCTCCTAACAAATCAACAAACGAAAAGGTATTTCTAATTGAATGCCACTTCCGAGGGCTAAACGTAAATTTCCGTTCATAATGTCGCCCCGCCTCCAAGAGCTTTCGAGTGGACGATTGACTTTCCAAACGCTGTGGTAAAAGAAG
>JAHDIA010000434.1:711-5609 GCA_020631035.1 Chitinophagales bacterium
AGTCGTATAACTCATTGCTCGCATATTCATTGTTCATCAATTCTTGAATCGAAGGAATGTTGAGGGCTTGGTCTTTGGTCATCACCACACCGTCCGAACCAACGACCAATTGATTCAATTGCTTGTTTTCAAAAGGGCTGATTTGTATCGAAATGGCGTGTACCTTAACCGTATTAAATCGGGTCAAACACAAAAGCGAATCTACACTATAACTAAAATCGCTCGCTGCGGCATCGGTCAATACAATAACCGCCTTATTGTCGTTTTGAGCGTGACGAATGGTGGTGTCAATGGTTTCGTAAAGAGAAGAAAAAAGTGGTGTACCTTGTCCTGTTGAACCTGCCAATTCATCCAAGGCATCTTTGAGTGAATCTTTGTTTTGAGAAAACTCTTGTAGGAAGGTAATGGGTAAATAGCTCTGAGTAGGAATGTCGAAAAAACTCCCACTAAAAGCCGTCACCGATACCTCATCACCTGGGCCTGCCAAGTCTACAATGTGCTTGCCAATGTCGATGCGTTCGTTATTGGGGTCGGCACTTGCCATACTCCCGCTTTGGTCAAACAAAAGCGAAATAGAGTAGGGAGGGGTGAGGTCTTTGTCGGTGGTGAAATCTCTAGAACATTCGAGCGAAACCAGCTCAGGGCTGAGGTCAATGGTCTCAAACAAAGTCAACTTCATTTCCCTAAAATGCTCTTCCTTGAGCGTGACATAATTGCCCAGACTATTGACCACATAAAAGTCCAATTGAAAGACCAATTCATCGCCATCAATTTCAACCGCATTGGTACGCAGCAGACTCGCATTGATGCGCTTGTTGACATCGCCTGGCAGTATCTCGTATTTGAGACAGGCAGAAAGTGTTCCTATTAATAGGCAACAGATAAAGCCCAGGATGTATATTTTGTTCGTCATTAAGTTCATCATTACAGTGCTTTTTTACGGGCTTTGGGAATCAAAACAAACTGAGTACCGAGTTTGAGATAGCCCAAACCATCAGAACCAAATTCTCCATAAATCCCCCAACGTTTCGTAACAAACCAACGCAGTCCAATAATGGGATCAATGCCAAAACTATCGTTGACGACTTCGTGGCGGTAGTTTTGCCATTCGGGACCACATAATTCAGGATCATTGACCAAGCTGAGCTTGCGGAAATTGAAGCCCACTCCAATGTATGGGTCGATTGTTGGTGCAATATTGAAATGCATTGCCAAACGTGGTCCAAATACCTGATAATTGTATTCAATCTCTAAAGGTCGAATGCCCCATTTTTCAATACCATAGCTAAATCCAATCCCCACAAAAGGCAGTACACCTATTTCAACTGTTCCAATAAGTGGAGGCAAAAACATTTGGGTCTGATCGTTGTTGCGTCCTATTGGTTCTGGTGGAGGCGTAGGATTGGGAGAAGTGTCATCGGATAAATCATAATACAAATTGCTATAAGGGTTCCAAGCTCCTTGAACAATGACAATGCCCGCCCCAAAAATTTCGGGCTTTTTGAGTCGCATTTTTTTGCCAAACTTCAAACCTTTTCCGATAGACTTTATCTTGTCCAAATCACTGGTTTGTCCCTTGGTCTTTTTGCCTTTTTCATAATCCACTTTGCTTGGGTCTTCATCCAAGTCCAATATTTTTCCATCCCCAAATTTGACCTGCTTTACTTCTTCCGTATTGAATTTATTGGTGCGTCCCCTTGAATCCTTGTATTTGACCACCTTAACATTGGCAGTTATTACTTGACCTCGAATTTCATCCCCATTTTTGAGTACAATGATGTCTTGTACATCAATTTCCTCGTCTTTGATAAACTCCAACTCAACCCGTCGATTGCTAGAAGTATCCAAGGTATCGCTTTGTACAATGGGAAAACGATTGCTCAAACTATTGATAACAATTTGCTCTGAAGAAATCCCTTTGCCTATCAGATAATCTCGAACCGCTTCGGCTCTTTCTGCCGACAAACGATCTTCAAATTCGTCAGTGTAAGGATCAGCGTGGCCATTTATTTCCAAGATCAAATCATCTGCTCGTTTCATCAATTCAGCAATATTGTCAAGGTAATTTTGGGCACGTTCATACAGTTCCGAGCGATTGATTTCAAATTGAAGGTCTTGAAGGCGCAATTCACTTCTTTCCAAACGTTCGCCATTGTCGAGCCGTTTGGTGATTTGTTGCAAAGCTTGAGAATTGAGCGCATCATCCTGTGCCTTGCCATACAGACAAAGCAAAAAGAGAGAAAGACAAGAGAGGAGTAGTTTTATTTTCATTACAAACCGATGATTGAAGCTTCTATCTAAGTACGAACCAAAGCCCGTATTGTTGTTTAAAGATTTGTGTTTTTTTGAATGGGGACGGAAGGTTGAATTACTTCGTTCGAAAGTGTGTCCCCGCTTTCGGTCCCGATGTACAATCGGGATATGTGGCTCTATTGGGCGTAGAATCGCTTATTTCATTCCTTCGTCTAGTAGCTTTAAGTTTGTCTAGTAGCTTTAAGTTTGCAACTTAAAGCCTGCCGAATAAAGGTGACTGAGCCTGTCAAATAAAGTAGTCTAAGCCTGTCGAATAAAGGTGACTGAGCTTGCCGAAGTCTTATTTATGAGAATCCCTAAACTGCTCAGGCGTCAACTGAGTATGCCGCTTAAAATATTTGTAAAAATTGGTGGTTTCCTCAAATCCAGAACGATAAGCAATTTCTTTTACCGACATTACTGTATTGATGAGCAAACGCTTGATCTGTTTGATGCAGATTTCATCCACAAACTCTTTGGCAGACTTAGAAAGAATGCTTTGGGTAATATTGTTCAAGGTTTTGCTACTCCTGCCCATCATCTGGGCATAATCCTGTACCCTAGTAGTTTTATTGGCATTGTTTTCAACCAATGTTTGTAATTCAGTAAATTCTGTAAGGTACTTGCGATCAAAAAGGACTTGGTTTACATTAGATTTTATACGAAACAGTTGGGTAATCAAAATATGCAACTCACTTCTAATAATGCTCAAAGAGTAAGCGTCATTTACCTCAAAATATTCTTTTTGTATGCGTTTGATTAAGGCTTGAATTGAATTGAATTCAGATTCAGTTAAGTGTATTTGGGGAGTTCCTAGCAATTCGTTGAACAATTGCAATGTTTTTTGTAGTTCAAGATTGTCCAAGTAACTCACCAAAAATTCATTGGTAAAGAGCAACATATTGCCCTTTAAATCAGAGTGTTTGTGAAATCTATGAACTTGGTCTTTTCGGACAGTAAGCAAGGTGCCAGTTTCGCAAACATATTCTTTAAAATCAATGGTATGTTTGCCTTCCCCTTCTTCGATAAAAATGATGAGGTAAAATTCGACCAAGTGAAGTTGGAAGGGCGAATGATCCAAATCGGTTCGATCAAGCAGAGCTTCCAAGCTCACTAGGTCAAATGTGGCATTTGGGTTTTGGTGGTTTTTGAATGGTATGTGTACGGGAGTATCCATCTACCTATTCTGCAATCACCAAATACTTGTTCTTTTTGCCTTTTTGTACCAAAATAAACTTGCCATTCATTAAATCATCTTTGGTAATATTGGCATCCATTCCAACCCTTTCCATATTGATGCGAATAGAGTTTTCTTTCAGACTTCTACGAGCTTCCCCTTTAGAAGACAAAATGCCTGTATGCTCCGATAAGAAATCAATCATACCCAAGGAGTCACCGTGTCCAGATTTGTCCAATTTAAAAGTGGGGACTCCATCAAATACTTCTAAGAAATCCTTTTCATTCAATTGGCTCAAGGCTTCTTTGCTACCTTTCCCAAATAGAATTTGAGACGTAGCCACTGCCTTTTCATAGGCTTCTGCACTGTGTATACGAGTGGTAACATCTTTAGCCAATGCCTTTTGTAAAATACGTTGATGGGGAGCCTCTGCATGTTCGCTTTCCAATTGTTCGATGGCTTCTTTATCAAGTAGTGTGAAAACTCTAATGTACTTCTTAGCATCCTCATCTGTAGAATTAATCCAGAATTGATAGAACTGGTAAGGCGACGTTTTTTCGGGATCGAGCCAAACGGTACCACTTTCAGTTTTGCCAAACTTGGTGCCGTCTGATTTGGTAATCAATGGACAAGTAAAAGCAAAGGCTTCGCCACTGGCCTTGCGGCGAATGAGTTCGGTACCTGCTGTAATATTGCCCCATTGGTCAGAACCACCGAATTGAATTTTGCAATTATGATTTTGGTGCAACCAGTAAAAATCGTATCCTTGAATGAGTTGATAAGAAAATTCTGTAAAAGAAATACCTTTTTCTAAGCGGTTCTTAACGGATTCTTTTGCCACCATATAGTTGACAGTAAGGTGTTTGCCTACATCACGTAAGAAGTCCAGCGTGTTCATATTTTTGAACCAATCGTAATTATTGACAATGGTAACAGGGTTTTCGGACTCGCCATAGCACAACAATTTTTCTAGGGCTTTGGTCAAACCTGCCACATTGTTTTGCAATACTTCCTCTGACAACAAATTGCGTTCATCGCTTTTGCCCGAAGGGTCACCAACCATACCAGTCGCACCACCAACCAAAGCAAAGGGTTTGTGTCCATATCTCTGGAAGTGAACCAATAGCATCAAAGAAGCGAGGTTGCCTACATGAATAGAATCAGAAGTTGGGTCTACACCGATGTAGCCAGCCACTTTTTCTTTGTTTAGGAGTTCTTCAGTACCAGGAATGATGTTGTGAATCATCCCTCTCCATTGTAATTCTTCTATCAAACTCATTTTTTGTTCATTTTTTGGGTTTTCTCATACAAAGATAGATTTTTAACGAGAGACAAAGGGGAATAGTTCCTATTTTTGTACTTAACATTTATTCCTAAGAGCATGTTAGGAATTGTACTTTACACCTCAAAGGGCAGGATTTTTGGTTCT
>JAHDIA010000435.1 GCA_020631035.1 Chitinophagales bacterium
GTGCAACGCCTATCTTTCATGGCTGCGTTCACCCTGGTTAGCCAACGCATACTTTGTCTTGCATACAAGCGGGCTTCCTCCCGCAACATCCTACGCTTCTTTTTAAAAATTGAAGCTAGGTGGGCTTGGGATATTTTGTTGAAATTGTTGTTGTTGCATATGCCATTGCATTTGATTGTGAAACCAAGGATCATACCAATAATGATTGGGAGAATTGATGTGGAAATTATCTATTTTAAATACAAAGGGAATAACAATTTCCAGATTGTTGTTAAATTTTAAGGATTTGAATTTGTAATTCATCACAGCTCGGCCGTTCATAAATTTATTGACTATTCTATCAAGTTCTGGATGAAGGGAATTTAAAAGTTTGTGTCCTTGTATTTTACCTTTTTCATTTATATCTACAGCAACAAGTATGGTCCCTTGTGCGCCCTCATCGTATGCTTCTAAAAGTTTAAATTGCATTTCCATATCGAATTTCTTTTGTAGTTTTTCAACATTTCGAATGAAAAAGTCATTGTAAAAGGGACTACAATTTTGATAAACATAAGCCTCCTCTGATTGCTTGATTGTAGATTGTTCCAGCTTTTTATCTTTGAATAAAAAGTTTATGGTTCTATTTTGAATTTTATCCTCAATTTTTAGAGCTTGTTCATTTGTTTCGGTTAATTTATCTATACCATTTTCATCATAAAAATAAGCAAATTCATATTTTGGATTTCTTATTTCCGCCACATCTGTATACATTTTAAATTTATCTTGACCATTCTCATAAAAAGTTGAGATGAATTCTGGTTTATTGTTTTCATAATAGATTTTTTTCCTTGGATTTCCATTGGGATAGTAGGCAATGAATAAACCATCTTTTACATTGGGGTAAAAAGAGGAATATTGAACAGTATATAATAAGGTATCGTTTTGATGATAATCCAAAGTCCAAATTGTATCTTCTAAACTGATGATGTTGGCAGTATATTTGGCTTTGTTTTGTTTGTGTGTTTCATTCCAGTATTTGTCAAAATATATTGCTTCTCCGTTTTGGTATTTATGGTAGTATTCGGCTGTTTTTATCATTTCCATCATATCAGGTGTGGAGTAATCATAATTTTCAATTTTTTCTTTTATTAAATCCACTTTATCAAATACTGCCAGAGCTGTATTTCTAAACCTTACTGTGTTTGGATTTTTTTTATTTAAATTTTTCTTTGCATATACAGAATAATAATCCTTTGTTTTGGCAAAACTAATCCATCTCTCAGATCCTTCTTTTTGTACTAGAAATGTGGCTTTATCATTGTAATTCAATTGATGGTATTTACTAAAAATATATCCATCAAAACTTGCAATGTATTGAACTATATTGGCACCTTCTAATTTTTGTTTAGACACTTTATTCTCTGAATATACATCTTGGGATACAAAAAATGAATCTGTACTAAGAACCAATGCATCTAAATCTTTGAATTTTATATTTCGGGTACGTGCTTCTGTTGGAGCTTTATACACAAGTTTATCTCTTTTTACTTTGATTTCTCCTTTTAATTGTTTACCATCTTTTAAATAGATTACACCTCTTTCAAATATATCAAATCCAAACATGTCCCTCTCTGACTCTGGTCTACACTCTATGTATTTTTCAGGACTATAAGAAAGTGGATCATAATAACCATTGATGGGTAATCCATTGATGTCAAAAAAATGTCCTACAGCTTTTTGTGCCAATAGATTGCTACAGTACATAAGTATGCTCAAGAGGCATAGGCTTGTGATTCGTTTCATTTTTGTAAAAGATTGCTGGGTTAAGAAAATTTGTGTATCCAATTTATACATTTTTTCCTAGATTGTCAAGTGTTTTGTAAATTGCGTTTATATATACAATGCATTTTTTTGAAAATGCGAGTGTAGAAGGGAGAATTGGAAGCAATTAATTGTTTGATGAATGAAGTAGGGTAGGGGAGTAAGGAAAGATGTGTAGGATGTAGCGGATGGACGGACTTTGAGACGAAGAACTAACAGAAGCGATATTATGCCCGATAGAAGCGGATACCCCACAGCGGGTTTTCGGCAAGCTCAGCCACCTTTCGGGGAGCTTGTTTTTTTTAGAATAAACCTTGGGTAAAGTGAACAAACCCAAGCGAGGAGTAGAAGCGGATAGCGGTGGTCCGACATTTCGGGAGAAACCATCGTTTGAAAAAAGGACGTTCCGTACGAATTTTAATTGTGAATTATAAATTGCCTTGGCATTTCGTCCAATTCTTTACTACAAAGGACACAAAGGTATAGGGGGATATTGTTATAGCATTTTTTAAAGCAATTATGGGTTCATATAATATTTTCTATCCACAAAGTTTTCCACAAGTGTGGATATTTAATTGTGAATTATGAGTTGTAAATTATAAATTTTCTTAGTGGCTTTTATCCACAAAGTTTTCCACATGTGTGGATATTTTAATTGTAAATTATGAGTAGTGAATTGTGAGTTGTCTTAGTGGTTTTTATCCACAAATTTCTTTAATTGTGAATTGTTTTATCCACAATCTTTTCCACACATGTGGAAAATATAGTCGTTTGTACTTTTTTGATATGAATGCATTGTGAATTTTTTATAAATTTAATTTTAAGGGTAAATTGAAATAATTCACAATCCATAATTTACAACTCACAATTAATCTATTTCAATTCTTCCTCAATGTCGGCGATGACGTTTAGGGTTTCGTCATAGGTTTTTTGCAAATTGTCGGCATCGGCTACTGGAGCAAACAATGCCATTTCGCAGTATTCGATGATTTTGGTCAGTTTTTGGCTGTTGGTGTCTGATACGTTTTTGGCACTCAATACAGACTGTATGTTTGCCTTCGATAATTCACTTGTAGGAATGTTGACACGGTCGCCTAAATAGCCCCAAATGGTTTTGATGATTTCGTCGTAAAAGGGTTTCTTTTGGTTTTGTGATTTGAAGGCATTGGCCGCTTCTAAACGTTTTTGTGCAACACCCAAAGCTGCTCGTCTTTTGCGTCCTAACACATCGGCATTCTCTTCATCCTCTTTGCGTTTGCGGCTAAGGAGTATGGGAAGTGCCAAAAAAGGAAGCAAGTACAAACCGCCCATTAACAAATAGGGTAGGGGAGAGCTGCCGCCTTTTGCTAGTTGGGTAGAACCTGTGTGAATGTCCAAGATGTCAACGGCTTCTTTGGGTTCGTCTTCTTGGATGGGCGCAGCATCGGAGGGCAAAACTTTGATGGTGACAGCAGGGGCATTTTTGACCTCGTAGCGTTCGGTGGCTGGGTTGTAATAAGTATAATTTAAAGAGGGAATTTGTAAGTCTCCTTCCTTTTGAGGAATGAGCAAATATTCAAAAGATTTGCTCCCCATTACGATATTATTTTTAGAATAAATATTTTCATTGACGGTAGGATCGTAGACTTCAAAATCGCCTTCGGTTAAATCCAATACGAAAGGGTCAACCAATTTTAGATTACCCGAACCAATGACCGACACATTTAAATTGACAGACTCCCCTACTTTGGTGGTCGTTTTATTGGGGCGAACATTTAATTTAAAATTGCCGACCAATCCGCCAAAGTCATTGGGCTTGCCTTGTTGGGGCAATGGATATACACCAACCTTGACTGTTTCGGTTTTGAGCTTTGCTCGCTTATTGGTATACGACTGAAAAAATCCTCGTCTTTGTCCACTTGGAATGCGAACGGTGGTTTCGACTTCCATTGGGTCGAGTTCTAGATCGCCTGTTTTTTGTGGAAAGAGTGCGTATTTTTTGAGCGTATATTTGGTATATATTTTTTCTCCAATGACGGCATTTTGTGGAGTGATGCGGTCAGGAGTGATGTCTTGTACCCAAAAACCCTGAAAAGATGGAGCTTCGAGTGCGTTGTAATTGGTGAGGTCGTAGGTTGAGTAAATGACATAATAGGCGGTCAACTGCTGACCTTGGTATACTTTGTTGGTGTCTATTTCGATACGGAAAAAGTAATCGGGTAAATTGTTGGCGTTTGCATCGGACTTGGCTCCTGGGGTGGCATTGGGCATTTTGGTGCTTCCACTTCCCTTTGCTTGTGACTGGGAGAGTTCGCCAGTTACGGTCACTCTAAGCGATGGGGCAGTATAGTTTTTGCGTCCTACTTTGTAACTTGCGCCCTTTAGATTATAGGTTCCTTTCTTCATTGGCATCAAGGTATAGGAGTAGCGTAAATTACTGCTCATTTTTCCATTGATCCATTGCATAGAGGAATATTGGTTGGGACCTGAAACGACACGCAATTCATCTATGAAAGTCGGTGGATTGAATTGTCCGTTTTGAACATTGTTGATTGAATATGAAACTTCAAAAGGTTCTCCTGCTTTGGCATTTACTGTGCTGGGTGTAACCGTTAGTTTTTGTGCATTGATGCCCAAACTTATCAAGGATAAGAATAGAATCAAAAGGCTTTTGTATGTCAGTGCTTTCGTGTTTTGCATACTGTCATTTTCTTTTTAGTCTTCTTTGATATTCAATCGTAATTTAGCTTACCAATCTTTGTCTGATTTGATGCCCCTACTCTGTTTGGCTTTGCGGAGTTTCTCTTGAACTTTCATTTCTTCGTTTTTCATCGCTTCCAACATCCGCATAATTTCGGCTTTGCTCAGTTGCATTTGTTGTGGAGGCGCACTGCCCAATGAGTCCATTGGTTGTGGGGCATTGGTACTGTCTGCTTGTTGCTCTTGGTTTTCCTCTTGCTCTTGTTGCTGCTGTTCTTGTTGTTCTTGCTCCTCTTTTTCTTTTTCCTCTTGCTCTTGTTGTTCCTTTTCTTGCTGCTCTTGCTCTTCTTTTTCCTTTTGCTCTTGATCTTTTTGTTGCTGGTCTTGCTGTTGTTGATCCTGTTGTTCTTGCTGCTCTTGTTGTTCTTTTTCTTGTTGCTCTTGATCTTGCTGTTCTTGGTCCTTTTTCTCCTGCTCTTTTTTCTCTTGTTCCTCTTTCTTTTCTTGCTCTTGTTTGTCTTGGTTTTCTTGTGGGTTGTTGCAGTCTTTGTTGCGCTCTTGTTTTTCCTCTTCGCTTTCGTTTTTTAACATCTCTTTGGCGTAGGCAAGATTGTACCTGGTCTCATCATCACTTGGGTCTAGTTTGAGGGATTCTTTGTACATATCAATAGCGTCTTCTAGCTTTTGTTGTTTCATATACACATTGCCCAAATTGTGAAAGGCATCAGAACGGGTTTCTTTATTGGGAATGGTACTGACGACATGATTGTATTGTTCAATGGCTTCGTCAAAGCGTTCTTGTTGGTAGTAGGCATTGCCTAAATTGTAGACCGCTGCTTCCAAATCGTTGTTTTCTTGGGCTCTTAACGATTTCTTATAGTTGATTTCGGCTTCGGTAAATTCGCCTTTTTTATAGTCATTGTTGCCCTGTCTTGCCAATGCCGTTTCGGATTGTGCCAAGCCATTCAATTGCCCCAATGTGAGCAACATAAACAATGCTAGTGAGATGTATTTAAAATGTGCTTTCATTTTTTTATGCTTTGTCCATTCCAAACAGTTTGAATTTTCTAAACCAACCTCTTGTTCTTTCAGAGATAAAGAACTCTATCAATAACAAAACGATGGCAAT
>JAHDIA010000436.1 GCA_020631035.1 Chitinophagales bacterium
GTATACGCCCTGCCCAACATTACCCAACACCCCATACTCAACGAAGATGAGTTGGTACGTATCTTGGGTTTTAAGGTTGACGCAATAATGGGCAAATACAAAAAAAGCAAACAACTCAAAGACCTAAAAGCGGCATTTGATTCCTACAAAGGATTGGACGAACTCTTGGTCAAAATTCGACAAGGCTACAAAGCAGCACAATCAAGATACGAATTGGTGGGCAAGAACATTCCCACTTACGAAACCGCTACCGACATTGCTTTGCAACTCTACGAACAAACAAAACAACAAGCATACCTCATTGCCGCCTACACCTTTGCGTCCAAAAACAAAGCTGTTGTCTTACTAGACGGCATTCAAGACGAAAACGCCAAATTTGCGGGCATTCCCCAAGAGACCCTAGAAAAAGAAAACAATTTAAAAAAAGAAATTTTGGCATTAGATGCCAAAATTTATGAATTGCAAAAACAGAACAATCAACAAGCCAATATCAATCAACTCATCAAACAACGCTTTGAACAAGCAAGAGCCTACGAAAATTTAATCCGAACACTCGAAGCAGAATACCCACAATACCATCAACTCAAATACGCCAGTTCTGCTACAGTAGACCTTGCCCACATCCAAAACAATTTACCACAAAACGCAGCATTGCTCGAATACTTTGTAGGAGAAAACAAGATTTACATTTTTAGTGTCACCCAAGCACAAGGCTTGCAATACTCAAGCATTGCCAAAACCGAAGACTTTGCCCAAAATTGTATCGACTTTAGAAAAATGACCGAACAAGATGCTGGATTGGAGCTTTATAGCTTTCAACAAGCCTCCTATAATTTATACAAACTTTTACTAGAAAAACCTCTCGCCCAATTCAATCCAAACAAAACAATTGAACGCCTCATCATCATTCCCGACGACCATTTGATGCAAATTTCCTTCGACCCCATATTTTACCAAGCAGCCGACAGCACCAACAAAAAGACCGATTGGGCAGATACCTCATTGCCAATGCTCATTCACCAATACGCCATCAGTTACGCCTACAGCAATCAATTGTTGTTTGATAAGTCAAAAGAAGAAAGAGTCAAAAAGGCAGTCCACCAATACGTCGGTTTCGGATTGGAATACGACGATTACACCCTTTCCGCCATTGGGCAACTCCAAGAAATTAAAGCAGAGAAAAGCATCAAAAGGGGAATGGGCAAACTCGTCAATTCTCCCTACGAAATCAAAGAGAGTGCCGCCTTATTCAATGGCAAGCAATACCTCAACGAACAAGCCACCAAAAATACTTTTTTAACCCAAGCTCCTACAGGCAAAATTTTACACATTGCCGCCCACGGCTATACCGATAAAACAATGCCCCTCAATTCTGGTTTGATTTTTACCCGAAGCAAAACGGCACAAAGCATCAACGACTTCATACTCAAAGCAAGCGAATTGTACACCTTAAATTTAAATGCAGATATGGCGGTCTTGAGTGCCTGTCATACAGGAAATGGAAGCATTCAAAAAGGGGAGGGCATTCGTTCCTTAGCGAGGGCATTTGCCTATGCCGACTGTCCACAAGTCACCGCAAGTTTATGGGCAGCTCCCGACCAATCCACCAAAAATATGATGGTCAATTATTTCCAAAATCTAAAAGAAAAAATGCCCAAAGACCTTGCCCTAAAAAACGCCAAATTCGATTACATAGACAACTGTTTGTCCAACAAAGACGCTCTCCCATGCAATTGGGCGCATATGGTGAGTATTGGCGATGTGGAGGCGGTTTGGGAGTGAGGGATGTATAAATAAAATTAGGACGGAACGTTGGGGACTTCGTTTGCAAGTCGAGTCCCCGCTGTCCGTCCCGATTTTCAATCGGGATATGTGCTTCAATCGGGCGTAAATGAGAATGTTTTAGTCCCGTTGCAAATTGTATAAATGCTAAGAATATACATTGTTTTATTTTTTTTAAAAAAAAATGTCACATTCTCCCTCAAAGCTCCTTTATATCTATAAAGATTTTTATCCCTGAAATGTCAATTTGTAAATATTTTTCACTCATCCATAGAAGAAAAGTGTTAATTTAACGTCAAATTAATGTAAAAACGTTTTTGGGGAAATAGAGTATTTTTAGAAAATAAGTAAAGTTTGTTTTTGAGTTAATTGATTGGTAATTAGGTGTTTGTGTTGTTGTTTTGTTTTCTTTTTAGCAAAAACTTATTAAAAGATTTAAGTATTTAGTGAGAAAAGGTGCTTGACTTTATTAATAAAAAGACTCATATTTGTATTATAATTATCAACGGTAGGAATTTTAATTACACAGTAACGTACAAGAATACATAAGGCAAATGAGGTAACCCAATTGGTTTGATAGATATGTCAAACCAATTGGGTATAAATACAATTCTGAACGCAACTTCATACAACACATTTATTTAACCTTTAAACACAGTTCATTCTAGGAAAGTAAATTTAAATTATAATTACAGTTTTTAACAACAATAATTTTATTGTTTACTAGGTGTTCTATGCATTGGCAGCAAAGAATAGGTACACCAAGTAAGCTTAGTGGGCAACATATGCCTCATTAATTTTTAACAAACACAACGAAACCCGTTTGTTTGAACGGGCTAGGTTTGTGTTTGAAACAGCAAACACCTAAAATATTTGAAACAATGAAAAATGTTCAAACCTTTGTTGCATTGGCAATAATAGTCTGTTCACTATTTTGGAGCTCTTGTGGCCACCAACAGAAAGGAACAAACATCAATGCAACTGACCAACAAGCTAAAACACGAAAACAACAATCAGCCCAAAGGCCGAGTGAGGAACCGTGCAACATCAGTGCCGTTACTCAAAAAATGTACGAGAACGACACTGTCATGAAGCAAAAAGCCGAAGCTGCTTATCGTACGATGATGCAAAACGAAATGTTTGCACCCGAAGCGAGAGCAGGAGTAACTGACCGAGTCATTCCAGTCGTTTTTCACATCATACACCAATGTGGTGACGAACGCATTGGCAACCGACAAGTGCGCAATGCCATAAAAGACTTGAATGACGACTTCAATGCAGCCAATCCCGATGCTTTGCGTTACCAGACAATTTTAAGCAGTTTAGGGATGAGCATTGCCAATATCGGCATTCAATTTGAACTGGCAAGCATTGATCCTTACGGCAATGCTACAACAGGCATCACCCGTACAGAACATTACTTTAGTGCGCATGGCGTGAGTTTTGAAGACCAAATCAAGCAAATGATTCATTGGCCAAGGGATAAGTACCTCAATGTTTGGGTTGTTAACACCACGGGTGGTTCTGGCTATGCACATTACCCCTGGACCGTACACCATCCCAGTGCCGCATTTAGAGATGGTATTGTCATTTCCTACAATTATCTAGGCAAAATAGACCAATCTACCTATGAAGAACCTTACGACCAAGGCGGACACCGCCGAGCGCATATTTTGACGCACGAAGTAGGGCATTGGTTGGGTCTACAACATACCTGGGGCGAATCCTTGGTAGTTGGCAATTCAAGCAATTGTAACTTTACTCCACGAAATTGCAACAACAATACACCACCCAATGCGGTAGATTTCAACGAAGATGGCATTAATGATACCCCAAATACCCAAGGAGATTTAAAAATTGTTTTTCCTTTAGATACGATGATAGCAGGTGAACCATTCTATGGAATAGATAGTATATATGGCAATAAAGATGGCATAGTAAGCTATAGCGATTTGCCCAATACTTGTCCGCAATACAATACCTGCGCCTTTTCAACAGACCCTCGTGACCATATTTTTAATTTTATGGATTATGGATGCGAAATTATGTTTACAGAAGGGCAAAAAACAAGAATGCACAATATTCTACGAGACACCTTTGCCCAAAGATCATTGATTGGGCTAGTTGAAAATCGTGATTTGACATTTATGGACCCATCAAAGGAAAGCTTAATGATTGATACCTACTTTTTCCAAGAAGATGCACGCTATAACAACGGACGTATAAAGACCAAAGGTATAAAGTTAGTATTGTCAACTGGAAACTTTGCTTTTACAATAAGTTCGTCCAATACAGACGATACCTATTTTACGGTCGAAAACTTGCCCGATGGTTTGTTTATGCGCATTGTTAGAGACCCCAACAATCCTAAAAAAGCAGTCGTCAGATTGTTGGGAAAAGCAGTAGACCACAGCAATAATTTTGATGTAGACAACATCAATATTGTATTCAAGCCTGCTGCCTTTAATTTTGACTACAATTTGTTGCACAATACCACAATCAGCAATCTAGAAATAGATTTTATTGATTATGAAAACAAATACCATTGGTATAGAGAAAATCCCAACAATGAATTTTGTGTACAAAACAAGGGAAGGATAGGAGACTATCAAGGATTGTATGTAGACCACATTGGTTACTTGGCACTACAATATTTTATAGATGAGTGGGCGAACGGAAATGACGAACCCGAAGGTTTCTTTTTGGTCAAAGAAGGAGGCGTAGAAGTAGAGGCATTGTGTCATCAAAGCAATGGGCAAGCTACCAACAATTTGGTGCTGTTCCCACAAGGTTTCCGCATCAACAACAATCCTGACCCTAGCTATACTTATCGCCCCATTGCTAGAGGCCCTGTATATGGCAATGCCCTCATGATATATGGAGACGACTATACAGAAAATGCAGGGAAAAGTGGCTACATTGGATTTAAAATCACTTATGATTGCGACAACAAAGAATTGTATGCTTGGTTGTATGTAACAGTCAGTGCCGATGGTTCAAGTGTTTGTGCAGAAGATGCTTTTTACAACACAAATCCCTCTACAGGCTACATCATAACAGGTGATTTGGTCTGTGAAAGCAAGGCAGAAAACCTACAAGTATTCAATTATATAGAAGAGGTGCGTTTTAGAAATAGCACCGAAACTTTCTTTACACATAAAACACCTGTATACGAAGGAAGTTATACAGAACATTATGATCAAGTGGTCAATTTGGAGGCAGGGGGAATTTATGGAGTAGAGTTGATTCAAGACCAAACAGGCCGATTGTACGAACCATATTGGTACATCTGGATTGATTTTAATGACGACAACTATTTTGCCGAATCTGAAAAGGTATTTACCGCCGATGCCATTGCCAATGCCCTAAGTGGTTTTGACAATGTAGTCTATATGCGTATACCAGCCAATGCCCCTCAAGGATACCACAAAATGCGCATCATTCAAAGTTTGTGGAATGAGGCACTCAATGGTTATTTCATCAATCCTTGCAATACTTTTCAATATGGAGAGGTAGAAGATTATACGGTATGTATAGGGGGCTGTGATGGAATCACCAATCCCAATTTACGAATTGTTGAAGAATTTGGAGAGAATGAAACAATTGTAGACTTTGATGAAGGTAGTGCTACTGAATCAAACAACATTCCATTAGGTCCATACAGTACCATTAACCGCTAAAAGCTATATGGCAAACAACTGCTCAACAGCCGAAAATTCGCAAAGAATCAAACTGTGAATAAAGCTGTTCTTTCTTAATTTGTTGTAAAGGGTCCAGGCAATATTGCTTGGACTCTTTTGGTTCACTCCATTTTAG
>JAHDIA010000437.1 GCA_020631035.1 Chitinophagales bacterium
TTTTTCTCTTGGTAAGTAGTCAAAGCAGTTTTAGTCATAGAACCCATACGACCATCAGCAGCGCCGCTGTAAAGACCAGCTTCTTTCAATTTAGCTTGGATTTTACGGATCATATCAGGGTTAGTATCTGCTTGACATACAATCTCTTCCCAACCACTCATACCGCCATCGCTAACTTTGTTAGTTTTTGTGATGGTTTTGTACTCAGCAGGAATAACTTCTTCTCTTGATTGAGCAGGAGTTACAATAACTTGCTTAGTAATGGTAGTGTACTCAGCAGGTACTTCGATCTCTTTGTAAGTAGCAGGAGTTTTGATAACTTGCTTAGTAACAGTTCGGTACTCAGCAGGAATTTCCATCTCTTTAACAGTAGCAGGAGTTTTCAAAACTCTTTTTTCTACTGTTTTGTACTGAGCAGGAATTTTCTCCCAACACTTAATCGTACAATCTTCTGGATTAGAAGAGTAGCAGTTCTCGTAGTTTGTTTTCACTACCCACTTGCCAGACTCAGGGCTAACCAAGATTCTTTCTGTAACTGTTTCGTATACAGCAGGAACTTCTACCAATTTTTTAGAAGCAGGCTTAATCATCATTTGCTCTGTAACTGTTTCGTATACAGCAGGAACAGGTATGATTTTCTTAGAAGCTTCTTTTGCTAAAAGTTGCTCTGTTTCAGTTTTGTACTCCGCAGGAGTAGTAATTACTTTTTTAGATTCTTCTTTTACCAAAATTTGCTCAGTTACTGTTTCGTATTGAGCAGGAATGACACATTTAGCATAGCATTTACCAAATTCTGGATTAGGTGGAGTATCATCTTGAGCAATGGCAGAGAAACTGCACACCAATAGAAGACAAAGTGAAGTTAAAACGTTTTGAAAGTTAACGTGTCTCATAGTGTTAAATAGGTATTTTAATTTAATTAATAAATAATCCCTTTTTTTCGGTGCAAAATTAACAAATATTAATCATAATTAATGACGGTTTTGTTGATAACAGTCACTAAAAGCATCAATAAATAAATCCCTTTGTTTTTAGTGCTATTCCTTAGCAAAAAAGCTCATAAAAACAAAATGTTTTGCACACTAATGTTCATTAATCCTGTAAAAATATAAAGAATTATAAAATAGAACACCTAAAAATCAATTAAATTTACAATTAATGTGCTTTAAAGGGGTAAAATGCCCCTAATAAGAGATTCTTATGTGGTATTTGCTCTTCAACATTTTTTTAAAAGTTTTGCTAATTATTTTTATATCCTTGAAAGATAAATCACAATTCTCAAACTGATTGTGCTGTATTTTGGCATTGATGATGTTTTCTACCAGGTCATCAATTTGCTGATTGGTGGGATTTTTTAAGCTCATCGAGGCCGCTTCAATTGAATCGGCCATCATAACAATAGCCGTCTCTTTGGAGTAAGGAATGGGACCTGGATAGGTAAACATCCGTTCATCTATGGTTTCTTCAGGATGAAGCATTTTATATTTCTTGTAGAAGTATTCTACACGAGTAGTGCCATGATGGGTCCGAATAAAATCAATCAGTTTGTTGGGCAATCGGTATTTCTTGCCCAAAACGATTCCATCTGTGACATGCGACAAAATAATCTTTGCACTTTCTTCGGGCGGAAGCTCATCATGTGGATTGATTTCGGTATTCTGATTTTCAATAAAATAAATGGGAGCTTTCATTTTACCTATATCATGGTATAAGGCACCCACTTTTGCCAACATCTCATTGGCACCAATCTCCAAAGCCGCTTTTTCTGCCAAACTCGAAACTTGTATCGAATGCCAAAAACTACCAGGAGCCTTGGCGGCCAAATCTTTCAATAAGGGATGATTGACATCATTCAATTCTGAAATGGTCAAATTGGACACGAAGCCAAAAAGTCGCTCAGTCAAGGGAATAAGTGGATAGGCCAACAATGTTAAGATACTTCCCAAAAAGAAGGGACCAATCAAGCGATAGTCCAAATCGTCCAAATGACCTGAAGTAATTAGGTGAATCCCTAAATATCCAATACAATAAGTCAAAAAAATCAATCCAACAGAAGTGAAGAATTGAGACCATTTAGAGGTGTTCAAATTGGTCAAAAGGGCAGTGGTGCCAGCAATAAACTGCAAAATCAAAAATTGATATTGACCAGAAATCAAAAAGGTACAAAACAACAAGAGTATAAAGTAAACAAAAAAGGCCATCAGATTGCCCATAAAAGTGCGCATCATAATGGGTACAATGCAAAAAGGGATGGCATACAAGGCATTGGCAGATTCTAAATTGGAAAGTGAGCGAACCAAAAATAAATAACAGATCATTACCATTAATACAAAGGCCAAACTCCTCAGGTTGTGGTACACATCTGTTTTAAAAATCTTGGTGAAAAATACAAACAAAAACAGAAGCAAACTGGCAATGATAAAATAACCCACATAGGTCCACATTTGATTGTTAATTCCCTGACGTTGCTCAGAATAGGTGGTCTGTAAAGAAAGGAGCTTTTGGTAAATAGATTGGTCAATTAGTTGCCCATTGGCGACAATTTTCTCGCCCTCTTGTACCTTATCTCTAATCGGTAAAATTTGCTGAAGTTCATCTGTTAATAGTTTTTGTGAGATGGTATCATTGTAAACAATGGTCCTAGTCAAACTACTCTTCATCAGTGGAAGCAGAATTTGGTCTTTTACCAGTGTATCTGTTTCGATTTTTTTTAATATCCACTCAAAGGCGGTAAGAGAAGTATAAAACGAACCAATTGGAACCCGTTCAGATAAATTGCCTTTGGTCAATCGAATCTCATCAGTTTTGGTCGGTATGTGACTAATATGGTGTATGTCAATAATTCCTTTATTCATAACATCCTCCAAAAGTTTTAGCCCCATTTGATAATGGTACAATGAATCTTTGGGACTAAGAGCTAATGTAGTATCTTGTGCAAAAGGATGGTAAAAAATGGGAAAACTCTCTTTAAACAGATCCAAATTTTGTTCCATAGACAGGCTATCTACACCATAATGAGGGACAAATCGTTGGGTGACATTTGTTTTTTCTAACTCAATTTCTTCCTTAGATTTGCTAATTGGAAAGGCATAAGGCGCATTCAAGTCTTCATATGCCCAAGGTTTGCCCATCTCAAAGTCGTATTTGAAGTTGTTACGGGGCAAAATCCAAGCAATTATGGAAATTGCCAACAAAATCAACACAAATCTGTATACATTTTGGTAGCGATTGACCAAAAAATTGATGGAATTATCTATGTATTGGCGAAAAGTAGGCATAAACCTTTATAGTGAAAAATTTTTTTTTATACTTGTTCGTTCTGCACAGTAAACAATTTGTGTAAGAGAATAGTATATTTAATAACTTAAACTTTTGTCAACTATTATAATCTCTATTACTATACATAAGTAATGTTGAAAAAATAAATTTTCGATTATTACTTTAGCATTACTAAAAATATGACAAACAATATGTTGAATAAATTTGCCTTGTTTATATGTGTGATACTTCTGAGTATATCTAGCATCGCTCAAGAAGCTACCAATGCAAACAGCAGCGAAATTACCGACTTTGCCAAAGACGAAAAAATCCTCAATGAAAAATTACAGGATGCGCTGTCTCAAATGCTCTTAAATGATAGAGTTCAGCAAAACTCTGATTTTATTCCAGCATTGGTGGAGGTCCTCAAAAAAGAGAACTCTTTTGATTATCCCTTCGATAGCATTGACAATTTCTCTACTTTGTATTCGCCCGATAAGCGTTTTCGAATTTTCACTTGGGCGGTTCCTCTCTCGGATACCCTCCCACAATACAAAAAATCTTATAAAGCTGAGCAATTTGGGTATCGTTATTTTGGAGCCATCCAAATCAACAATCCCCAAAAATTGCAGTTGATTCCATTACTCGACCGTTCTCCCGAAATGTTTGGACCAGAAGAATTGGTCTTGAGCAATGACAATTGGTATGGAGCGGTCTATTATAATATAGTGATGAACGAGCATATGGGACGTACCTATTACACTCTTTTTGGCTGGGATGGCAACAACAATCTCACCAGTACTATCAAAGTAGCAGATGTCGTTTATTTTCAAGAGGACAAAGCCATCTTTGGCGCACCCATCTTCGAGTTCCGCAGAGATGGTTTCTACCTCAAAAGAAACCGATTCATATTGGAGTTCAAGAAAAGAACAGGCGTTACCCTCAATTACAATCCTGAAAAAGAAATGATCATTTACGATTATATTGAGCCAGAATCACCCGAAGCCAAGGGAAATTATCACCTCTATGTACCCGACGGAACCTACGAAGGCCTAAAGTTTGAGGATGGTATGTGGAAGTATCAAGAAAAAGCCTTTACCGAAGTTTCGTCTGCTCCCTTACAATTGTTTGATGAAAAAGGCTCTGATAGTAATAAAACACAAAATTCTTCGTCTATAAATAACAACGCAAACAACAGAAAGACAAGCAATAACAAAAAGAAAAAAAAGGGATTTTTTAAAAGATTTAAAAATAATTAGCCTTTCAAGGTAACTTTTTTAAAAATCTCCAGTCATAAAAATACATAATGCATAGGTTTAGTGTTAGTTAATGAAAACGCCCCTAAAGTCTCTCTTTAGGGGTATTTTTTTTGTTTTTTTTGAAGCAACCCTAGTATTTTTTAGCTGATATGCCAAAAAATAATATATTTGGATAGTTTTGATATTAAATTGGGGGGCTGAATGACTTCTTCAAAAATTGTTAAAGAACTAATATGATGGGGCAGCGTGCGTGGCTTTGAGGCTCCGTATACTCTGGTTAACCAACGCATACTTTTCCCTGCGTCGTAGATTCCATCCTCCCGCTCATCCTACGCTTCTTTTGATAAAGTATTCTGACTTTTAAACAAACAAATATCGACCTTTAAACAAAGTTAATTTCTTTGTTTCTCAATACCTTTACACCAAATGAATTCAAACTTAGGCAGAAATGAATGAAAATAAATTTGGGAAACAAGGGTGGACTCCTGAAAGATTGGGAAGTTTAAGTGGTAAAACCTACCTGATAACAGGAGCAAATACAGGAACAGGTTTTGAAGCTAGCAAGATACTTTTGAGTAAAGGGGCTCAGGTGGTCATGCTTAATCGAAATGAAATAAAATCGAATAAAGCAATTGAGGACCTTAAAGAACAATTTGGGGCAGATACCAAAGTTTCATTTATTAAAATGGATTTGGCAGAGCTTGCTTCTGTACGCAATGCTGCAAAAAAGGTGAATAAAACCGTATCTCAAATTGATGCATTGATTTGTAATGCTGCTATTGCACAGGTCGCAAAACAGACATTTACATCTGATGGATTTGAGAGCAATTTGGGCATTAATCATTATGGTCATTTTTTATTGGTCAATCTACTATTTGACAAAGTGGAACAAACGGGAGGAAGAATTGTGGTAGTTGCAAGTGAAGGGTATAAAATGGGATTGAAAACAATCCAATTTGAAGATATGAACTTTGATAAAAATTACCATCCCAATAATACCTATTGTCATAGCAAATTGGCTCAAATGATGTTTGCCTATGAATTACAAAATCGCATAAAAGCAGCTAACAAAA
>JAHDIA010000438.1 GCA_020631035.1 Chitinophagales bacterium
ACCTGCTACACTCTCTGTTCCAAAATAATTGTAGGGGGCCACATTGTAGGGCTGACTCAAAGGCAATATTCCTTCAGTCAACAAATTCGTACGCATTTCATTGTCCCCTACAGTGTAGGCGCCTTCCAAAAATACTTTTAAGGCTATATCATTCATACTGCCATCCAACACATCAATGGTAATGGTGTATACATAATCCTGACAATTTCCATCGTAAGTGATGGTATAAGTCGTCGTTTCTGTTGGTGTAAAGGTAAAGACGTTGTCGCCAAACAAAGACCAATTGGCATCTGGCTCGACCTGTGGTATGGCTGGAATGCTACAGCCGTCTTCCAAGGCTGGCAAGGTAATACCTGTAGAAATACCCTTGTCGATATTTTCTCCTTCTAACAAATAGGTTCCCCAGTGTAAGGTGTCCAAAGGCAATACACCCTGAAGCAAGGTTACACTTGCCAAATCATTTGTTGGGTCTGGATCAGGGACTCCATTTGGGTTAGAAGTAAAGGCTTCAATTACATAATCTTGTGGATCAAAATATTGAGAGGTAATAAATACATTGACCGAATCGCCAGGAGCAACAGGATTGTAATTGGTACCATCACCATAAAAATAATAGAATTGTTGCGCCTCTCCATTGACCGACCAATTGATGACCGCACTGTACAATGGTTCGCTTCCATAATTTTTTAAATTAAAGACCACCAAGGCATCTCCATCGGGTGCATAAAATGGCTGGACAATACGAGCAATACCTGCATCTGAATTCACTGTTGTATCTACTGCTTCGATACAAGTAACAGTGACTGCTTTGGCATTCGGGCAATCAGAGCTAAAAGGTGCAGGCACATAATCATAAGAAACAATTTGTCCATCTTCGTGATCAAAAGTTACCCCAAAAGCATAATAGGGATCAACCACGATGCCATTGGACTGTTCGATCAAAAAATAAGTATCTCCATCGGGACCACAATCTTGGAAGAAGATGGTTCCTGTATGGGTATAATTACAAACGTCTATATCTTCCTCTTCTGAACAATCGTTGACAATTACAAAGTAAGTATTAGAAATACCAACACATTCTTGATTGAATATTGTATTGGTACAAGTATTGGAAACAGTATAGTAAGTACTATGACTAGGGGACAAGGTATAGGTTCCACAACCACTGGCGCAACTTGAACCAGTTGTAGGGCTAATACTCGTACCACAGTCCAAACAATCAGAAGTACCAGGTGTACAACCATCGTAACATTCAGTTGTAGGGGTTATACTGGGTGGATATACATTGATGCTTTCTCCTTCACAAATGATGATAACATCGTCTGCATTTGGATTGCCTACCAAAGCGAGTCCCGCAGAATCATTTTCTGGACGGGCGTCCGTTCCCAAACCATTGACATTGGATGTCCAAGCCTCAATGATGTAGTTTTCCCCTTCTACAAAATTATAACTTCCTACATTTACATAAACTGTAATACCAGGATTCATTGTACCTGAATAAGTATAACCCAACTGCTCTACCCCATTTACTGACCAGTGTACATCTGCCGAGTTGAGGACTGTACTCCCCCAATTGGTCAAAGCAATTTGTATTGTTTCGACTCCACTTGTTGTAATCTCGGTAGGTGATACAATAGACGAAATACCTCCATCGTCTCCAACTGGCATAGATTCTTCTGACTCAGCAATACACGTAACGGTAATCGCCTCAATGTCTCCACCACAAGGTGATTCAAAATCAGCTTCCTCGTAAGCAAAGTGAACAATTTGTCCATCGTAAGTGGTAAAATCTATGTCTTCTGCAAAATAAGGATCGTAAATGTCTCCATTTTGTGTTTCAAAGAAAAAGAACAATTCTCCTAGACAATATTCAAAAAAGACGGTTCCTGTATTGGGCAAGAAACAACCATTTTCGTCTACCTGACTACCTGCACACGGTTCTACCACAACAGTTGTATAAGTAATTCGCCCAGCAGATACAACAGGTGACGGCTGTGGTCCTTGAGGTGGTGGTGGTTGACCAGGTGTATACAAACCTGTCCCACAAATATTGTCAGGTACACCAGGGCAAGAAACCCAATGCGAAGCTCCAATGTAAGTTGTTGTTGTTGTAGGAGCAACATCGACAGTCATACAAGGATTGCATTCAAAATTTCCAATGGCATCTTCAACATTGTAAACTGGCTCTGTTCCTTCTGTCCAATAAACAGGCTGTGGGGAACTACAGTAACTGGTAACGGCATTTCCCATTAAGGTTGCAGTATCACCAGGACAAATGTAAATATATTCATTAAATATGATGGGATCAGGTTGGGCATTTATTCCCAATCCCAGCAGGAATAAAAAACTTAGTAGTGTAGTAGTTTTGAATAAAGACATTGTTTTGTTTTTAGATATATATAGTCCGAAATTAGATTGCAAAAATAGGAACAGTAAAAACAAGATTAAACTTGTTTAGCTGCTCCTTTTATAGATAATGGTTGAAAAGAAATCTTTACATAATGCACCCTTATTTGCTTCAAATTTGGTTAGTTAGTTAAATGATTGTAGGGAGGATGTACGGGGACAGAATGTCTTGATTTAATTGCTAATAGTGCATACACACCAATGCCCGAAAAATAGATTTTAATACACATAGTTATTTTACTTTAATTCAAAAAATTAAATACAAGTTGTCATTCTCCATAAGGAGCAATGAATGTCCATAAAACAATGTAATAAAACCTTTTGGGCTTGAACGCTGCTTAAAGTAAGGTTCCAACTAGAAAGCAGGTAATTGCAATGACGCTAGGTCAAATATATTTTATAAGAAGTTGCTGAGAAACTGAGGTTTCTTTTCATTATCACTCTACAAGTATAAACCAATATACGTATTGCTGTCAAGTTTTTGAGCAAAAAATATTTATTTTTTTATGTAATTTGAGACTTTTTTTGTATTTAAATTACCCTTTTTTGTACGGAACGCTGGGGCTTCGACCGATGGGTACTCCCCGCTTTCCGTTTCTATGGCGGCAGATAAAGACGTTGTATGCAACGTCTCTACCTGTCGCCATATCCACTGCAATCGGGCGTATTTTCGCATCTTTTTGTCCTTCCGCCCTATCTTGCATCCATCCGCTACATCCTACACTTCAAAACAGCTTCTTTGACAATAAAAAGCGCAGGACGAAGCGGGTGGATGAACTTTGGTGCAAAGAGAAAAACAGGCGTTGGCTAATCGGACCAAAACCTAGCCTAGAACCACGCACGCTGCACCAAAAAAACAGACACCTAAAAAGATGTCTGCTTCCTACGTTCAAGTATAATATGATTTTGATATAAATTTTGGTTCAAACTTTTATTTGAATGTAAATGGGGACATTGAATATCATCACAATACAATGCCCACCATTTGTACAAAGAGTGCTACATTATACTCATATCACTGTATACTAATGCGCTCAACACTACGCTGGTAATTTGATTGGCGTTCAATTAAATAAATACCAGGTGTTTGACCGCTTAAATCAAAGTCGTATTCTTGCTCAGCACTATTGGCTGGTATTTCTATTTGTTCTAGCATCCTACCCATCATATCGTAAATGATAAGGTATTGTTCGTATTCCATATTTTGCAATAAGTTAACTGTAAATTGTCCATTGCTCGGATTCGGATATACATTAAATTCTAAATCTAATTGGGTATTTGCCAAGCGGCTTTCGTTATTTGAAATAGTGCTTTCTTCATAACTACCTACTTCCTCTTCCACTGCTGCTTCGACCTCTTCCAAAACAGGACGACCCATAGAACAAACCCACAACACATTGGCATTGGCATTAGACAAACCATAAGCTGATAGACAATCAAAACCTGGATAGTCTGTACAGTAAGGTGTACCATCTTGGAAATACAACATACCCAACATATCAGAACAGCTAGGGTCTTTGGCAATGTAAATATAAGAGTAAGAACCAAGTGTATATTCAGTCACCGAAGTATTGCCACAGCAATCATTGGTATTGACCAAATTGTACAACCAAGTATACTCACCAAAGTCTGGCTCATTGCCTCCATTGCCACTACCACAAGACCAAGTATCGCTAATATCGCTATTACTCAAACCATAGGCACTCGCACAAGAGAAACCTGGCGAATCGGCACAGTAGTACGTACCATCTTCAAAATAAAGTGCTGTCCCTTCAGGAGTAGAAATTTCAACAAAGGCGTAAACTCCTTGGTCGTATACAGTTATGCTCGTTCCCGTTGTACAGTTATTTGGATCAACTATGCCCAATAACCAAGGATAATTGTTGAATACTTCTGATTGTGGTGGATCGTCGCAAGGATAACCATAGCCTACAATTTCGACTCCAGCACAAGCAGCTGCACAAGGAGAACCATAGGTATTGCCATCGGCTCCACAAACCACCACTTGAGGGCAAGGCAAACTAGGATCACAAGGATCAAGCTCTCCCCATATAATGTTTTCTGGAACAAGATTGACAAGTACGCTCTCATCACATTGATCTTCCGCAGGGGCAAATCCATTGAAGCACAAAGGCTCTCCTTCACAATTGAATAAAATACTAGAAGCATCCATTGGTGAAGGCGGTACACTGACATAGATTACTGTTTCTCCATTCAATTCAAAGGCATAAATGGTATTGTTTCCACCGATAAATGGTTGCAGCCAATCAAGCTCTAATGGATTGTCACAATCGCCTCCACCTGTGACACAATTCCAAGCATTGACAACTGTATTTAGACCATAAGCATTGAGGCAAGAGAATCCTGGTGAATCGGTACAATACAAAGTACCATCTTGGAAATACAAAACACCTCCATTGTCACTTTCCACAAAAATATAAGTGTATGCACCCAATTGATAAGCTGTAATGGTTTCGCCATCACAGTTGTTGGGATCAACTACATTACTCAACCAAGGATAAATGGCAAAAATGTCATCAGGTGGGTCAATATTACAAGCAGTATAATAAGCAATTTCTACACCTGCACATTCCGCTTCACAAGCATTGTTGTAAGTATTTCCATCGACTCCACATACTGGATTGATTCCGTCATTGCACCCACAAGGGAAAGGTGATTCAATTACAATAGTTTGGCAACAAGTGCCTAGTTCATTGTTGTCACAATCGAAGACCGTCAAGCAGACATCATAAGACTCCGCTATTATTTCACCATTTGCAATATAAGGGAATCCTATATCACAAGGATTAAACTCAGTAGACGTTTCTCCATTGCCAAAATCCCATTCCACAGAACAAATAATATCATTGGTTATACTGATATTGGGATAGAAACAATAAACAGCTGCTCCAGCGGTCTGAGGTACGTCTGCTGTGCCTATAATTCCTAAAAATTCATAGCTAAATACTGGAGCATTTTCGCATAAAACATCATCACATGCTCCATCTGTAAATTCTGTAATGCCATCGCAGTGGGCAAAGCATTCATTGCTATAAGTAACACCATTGCTACCACAAACAGGAGCATACTCAGCAGGACAGTTACAATCGGGATTACAAGACCAAACAGTGCCAACTTCTTCTAGGTTTTCATTAAAGTAA